>DFBR01000172.1 GCA_002367375.1 Erythrobacter sp. UBA3075
AACTGCGGGCGCGGGACCCTGGCTATGTCCAGAAGATCGACTTTAAGGAGCTGGAACGCCTCGCTCGTGAACATGGCGCGACCATTTCCATGGTCGTGCGCACCGGCGATTTCGTTCACCGCGACCTCGCCCTGCTGCGCGTGAAGGATGCCGATCTCGAACAGCTGGATGGCAAGCTGCGCGACTGTTTCACGCTCGGCCCGGTGCGCACGCCGGAGCAGGACCCGCAATTCCTGATTGATGAGCTGGTGGAAATCGGGCTGCGCGCGCTTTCTCCCGGCATCAACGACCCCTTCACCGCCATAACAGCCTTGCATTGGCTGGGCGCGGCAACGTCCGAAATCGGGCGGCGCGATCTGCGCAAGGATGTTTGCGGCGAGACGGGCGAAGAATGCCCCGTGATCCCGCGCGCCGATGATTTCAATCACTATGTTGAGCGCGGTTTCGGTTCCATCCGAAGCGCGGTTGCCGCCAATCGCAGCTCAGCAGTGGTGATGCTGGAAGCGCTGGAAAACGCCGCCACAACGATCCAGCATCCGCGCCGCCGCGCCGCACTGCGCCGCGAAGCAGACTTGCTGCTGGAACAAGCGCGCGAAACGCTCGCCCGGCCCGACCTTGAAAAGGTCGAACAGCGGTATCGTGAATTTGAAGCGAGCGTCCCGCCTACGCACCTACGCGCGGCGTCGTAGCTTTTGCCAACACCAACGCGCTGCCAACCAGCGCAATGCCGAGGAAATCGAGCGGGACGAGCACTTCGCCAAAGCGCCACCATCCGATCAGCGCAGCAATTGCGGGCTGGGTCAGCAAGGCTATGCCAATGATGAGCGGCGAGAAATGGCGTAGCGCGTAGACCAGCAAGCCCTGCCCCACGACCTGGCTCGACAGGGCGAGGATTATCACCGGTGTCCAGTCGGTCGGCCAAACAGGCTCGCCCAACATCAAGGCCGTGCCGAGAAGCACCGGCGCGCTTGCCAAACCTGCCAGCGTCAGTAGCGCCCAGCCGCCCAGCGCCTTACGCGCATCCTGCGCCAGCAGCAGATACCCGGCATAGAGAATCCCGGCGAGCAGACAGAACAAATCGCCCACGAAGTTCGCTTGCGAAATCTCCAGTGATCGCCCGAGCAGAATCGCTGCCCCAGTCAGCGCGGCAAGTATCGCGGGCCATTCGCGCCCATGCGGCAAGCGGCGCAGCACAACGAAGGCCCACAACATCAGGATGATGCTGCCCAAATTGCCGAACAACACCGCATTCGCGAGCCGCGTCTCGCCAATACCGAGATGCCAGCTGGCAATATCGAAACCGAAGAAAACGCCGCTCAGCAACACCAGCCCGGCGCCGCGCGCGCCCAGCCCGGTCAGCCGCTGGCCATTGGCAAATGCAATCAGCGCGAGGAAAGGCAGCGCCAGCGCCACACGCCAGAAACCGGCGGCCACCGGCCCGGTGTCCGCCAGCCGCACCAGCCACGGCCCCACCGCCAGCACAGCATTGCCTGCCAGCAAAGCGGCCATAGGCAGCGCACGGCTGCGAATCTTCTGCGCGATTTGGTCCACAAGTCCGGTCTAGCGCGACGGGCTGGCTTGGCTATAGATAACGGCGAGTTAAGCGGCCCAAGGGCCCGGCGAGGAGAAAGTCATTGCCGATACGTTCCTGGATGTTCGTGCCCGGAGACAGCGAGCGCAAGATGGCCAAAGCGCCGGACAGCGGCGCCGATGTGGTGATCTTCGACCTCGAAGACGCCGTCGCCCCCAGTGCCAAGGACAATGCGCGGCAGATGACCCGCGCTTGGCTGGAGGCACGGCTGAACACGGGTGATGCCGCGAAGAAGTCAAAGAAGGATGCGAAAACCCCCGGCCCGCAATATTGGGTGCGCATCAATCCGCTCGATACAAGAATGTGGCAATATGACGTGGAAGCCATTCTGCCGGGCAAGCCCGATGGCATCGTCGTGCCCAAGGCCAAAGGGCCGCCACAATTGAAACGCCTCATCAAGCTGCTTTACGAACAGGAATCGCGCAATGGCATCGTCCCGGGCGACACCAAATTGCTCGCTCTGGTGAGCGAAACAGCACGCGCGGCCAATAACATTTCAGCCTATGGCCGGGCCAAGCATACGACTTCGCGACTAGCGGGCCTGACTTGGGGTGCGGAAGATCTTTCGGCCGCTATCGGTGCCAGCCGCAAGCGCGACGAAAGCGGTGTATGGACCGATCTGTTCCGCATGGTGCGCGCCCAAACGCTAATCGCCGCCCATGCCGCAGGTGTTGCCGCGGTAGATACGCTGCACGCCGATTTCCGTGATGAGGAAGGTCTGAAACGCGTTGCGCGCGAAGCCTATCAGGATGGGTTTGCCGGGATGATGGCGATCCACCCGGCGCAAGTGCCAATCATCAATGAAGCCTTCACGCCAAGCGCAGAGGAATTGGCCGAGGCGCGCGCTATTGTCGAATTGTTCAACGCCAATCCGGGTGTCGGCGCGCTGCAACTGGATGGCCGGATGATCGACCAACCGCATTTTGCGCAGGCCAAGAAATTGCTAGAAAGTGTGAGCGAGAGCTGAGCGTCAGCCGCTACTCGCTCTCGGCGTCACTGTCTTCATCAGACTCCTCGCCCGCAGCAAGCGGTGCCTGCGAGCGCACCTGATCGGTGGGCAGCATGTCGTCGCTGATCGACCCTTCCAGCACTTCCCCCGATGCTTCACGCGTGCCGTCGTCCGCAATCGGAGCGGGATCGTCACCGCAGCCCGCCAGCATGAGGGCCGGGATCATTGCGAGGACCGGGAAGGCGAAACGAATGGTCATACATGCGTCCTTTTTTGGTGCTCAAGCGCGTGGAGGAAATCCGGCACGCGCGCCAGCAATGCCTCATCCCAATCCTCCGGCGCAACCGCTTTCCCGAGCGCGGCCATGCTGGTGACGCCATATTCGGCGATCCCGCACGGCACGATGCCGGTGAAATGGGAAAGGTCGGGCGATAGATTCACGGCAAATCCATGCATCGTCACCCAGCGCCGCACGCGCACGCCAATGGCACCGATCTTGAGCTCTGCACCACTGGCATCGCGGGTCCAGATGCCGATCCGGTCGGGCACGGCAAAGCCTTCCACGCCAAAATCGCCGAGCGTCGCGATCACCCAGCCCTCCAGCGCATGGACAAAACCGCGCACGTCCTTGTTCCGCTTGGCAAGGTTGAGCAGCGCATAGGTCACCCGCTGGCCCGGTCCATGATAGGTATAGCGCCCGCCGCGCCCCGTCTCCACGACATCAAAGCGCGGGTCGACCAATTCAGTGATATCGGCGCTCGTACCCGCCGTGTAGACTGGCGGATGTTCAAGCATCCAGATCAACTCTTCGGCTTCTCCGGCAGAAATGGCAGCGTTGCGCACCTCCTGCTCTGCCATCGCCGCGCGATAGTCCACCAATCCGTTTGATCGGCGGATTTCCAGCTCTACTGAGGGGCTTTCGAATGAGTTATCGGCGAGTTTCATGTCGGTCATGGGCTTGCAATGGTTGCATGGTCAGCCTTGCCCGGCTTATCAGGCAAAGCAAGATCAATTCGGGGAACAGACATGGCGATCAAGCTGGATATGGGCAAGGCGTGGAATGAGGCGGTTGCCTTGCTTTCCGCGAACAAAGACGTCGTACTGGTGATTGCGGGGGTATTCTTCTTCCTGCCCAATGCCATCAGCAACGTCGCCCTGCCGGTGCCGACTGAGCTGGAAGCCTTGTTGGCATCAGGCGCGGAACCCGATCTTGATGCATTGCGCGATGTCGCCCGCGAGTATCTCGGCAGCATCTGGTGGGCAATGCTGCTGCTTGGCCTCGTACAGGCAGTTGGAATGCTCGGGCTGCTGGCATTGTTGACTGACAGTACGCGGCCAACTGTCGGCGAGGCACTCGGCTTTGGGGCAAAGGCATTGCTGCCCTATTTCGGCGCGCAAATCCTCTCCACGCTCCTGATTTTCGCCGCCGCTGGCGTGCTGATCGGGCTGGGCGCGCTTATCAGTCCGGCACTCGCGGTTCTGCTGGGGCTCGTTGCCTTGGTATTGGTGATCTATCTTGCGGTGAAATTTTCGCTGGCATCGGCTGCCATCGCGATCGACAAAATGTTCAATCCGGTGCGCATATTGCAGCGTTCATGGCAGCTGACCAAAGGCAATTCGCTGCGGCTGTTCGGCTTCTATATCCTGCTGTTTATCGTCTTCGTGGTCATAGCAACGGTAGCCGGCATGGTGTTCGCCATATTCAGCATCATGGGAGAGCAGATCGGCTTTTTCGCCACGGCCATCGGCGGGGCGCTGCTCAGCATGGCCGCATCCGCAGTGATGCTCGCGGTCATCGCCGCCGTGCATCGCCAGCTGTCAGGCGGATCGGAACAGACTGTGCGTGAAACCTTCGACTGAAGGCGGTCAGCCAGCTACCAGCGTCAGGTGCCGGTATCGCTCTCTTTCCAGCCCCAAGCCAGCACGCAGGGCGGGATATTACGCCACACGAAGCCGGTATCGACGCGCGGGAAATGGCGCGCAGTCAAATCGCGCGCTTCGCCCTTGAACTGGTAGGTCATGAACGCACCGCCCGCCCGGGTGACGCGGTGGGTGGCCGCCACGATGTTTGTCCCCACGCCATCAGGCAGGGTCGAAAACGGCAGACCTGACAGGACATAATCGGCCTTTTCATGGCCGAGTGACCGGACGATCTCTTCCACATCCTCGGCTGATCCGAGCACAGCATGAAAGCGGCTGTCGGCAATCGTGCGCTTGAGATAGTCGATGTAAAGCGGGTTGGTGTCGATCACCAAAAGCTCACCATCGCGGGGCAGACGGTCGAGCACCGGCTGACAGAATGTGCCGACGCCGGGGCCGTATTCCACGAACAATTTGCAGCGATCCCAATCGACCGGCTCCAGCATGGCGTTAATCGTGACGCGTGATGACGGGATGATGGATCCCACCATCCGCGGCTCTTCCAGAAAGCCGCGGAAAAACACGCCAGCAGGGCCAAGCGCGCGCATGATTCGTTGGCGTAGGCCGGGGCGGCGCTCACGCGCCAAATCATTACCCTTCATGATGTGTAATCGTCCTCGTGATCCACATGGAGCGTCTGCGTTCGCATCGCGGCGAATTCATTGCAAGGCTGTAAATCGGAATTGCCGGCTGCGCGCTCAAAGGATTTCGCTGACCTTTTCCTTGGGACGACACAGGCGGACACCCTTGTCGGTCTCTACCAGTGGACGTTCAATAAGGATCGGTTCTGCGGCCATGGCATC
Source organism: Erythrobacter sp. UBA3075 (assembly GCA_002367375.1). GTDB lineage: Bacteria > Pseudomonadota > Alphaproteobacteria > Sphingomonadales > Sphingomonadaceae > Alteraurantiacibacter. The sequence goes on from DFBR01000172.1 coordinate 5,264, forward strand.
AAGCACAGCATCCGCTTCCGCGTCGGTCAGTCCGCGCTCTTTCGCATCAGTACCGCGTATCCGCAGGCCCTCAGATGGCGTCAGGCCTGCATCGCGGTAAAGCTGCGCGAGCTTGTCGCGGCTTGGCGGTTCTTGCAGATATTCGATCACTTCGACGTCCACGCCATCTGTGTCCTGCAGAATCGCCAGTGTGTTGCGCGAAGTGCCGCATTTCGGGTTGTGCCAGATGGTCGCTTTCATGGATCAATTCCTCTTGCTGTGGCCTTCATCTCTAGCGCGCAAAAAAATCGTCGCCAAGCACGCATTGACTGTTGCCACTGATAATCATTCTCATTAAGGCTGCTTTTGCAAATCAATCGCAATAGTATTCGCGAACGAAGGGGATTTATCATTTTCACCAGCACCGCCCGCCTTGCCCTGTTTGCAGGCAGCGCACTTTTCGTACTGCCGCCAGCAGTTCACGCAGAGGAAAATCCTGCCGACGAGACCGCCACCGAAAGCGACAATCACGTGCAGGGCCAGGACATCATTGTTGATGGCGAAGTGCTCTACAGCGATCAGGTAAATGCGCTGCGCACCCCCACGCCGATCATCGACGTGCCGCAAAGCCTGTCCATCGTCACGGCAGACGAAATCGAACGGCGCGGCTTCACCAGCATCGGCCAGATCGTGGACTACACGCCCGGTGTGAATTCATCCCAAGGCGAAGGCCACCGCGATTCCATCGTCTTTCGCGGAGTGCGCTCTACCGCTGATTTCTTCATCGATGGGATGCGCGATGACGTGCAATATTATCGCGGGCTCTACAATCTGGAACAGGTCGAAATCCTGCGCGGCCCCAATGCGCTGCTGTTCGGGCGCGGCGGCACCGGCGGCATCGTCAACCGCGTAACCAAGAAGGGCGTTATCGGAGAGACTTTTGGTGGCGGCCAGATTGCACTCGATACGTTCGGCGAGTTCGGTATTCAGGGCGATATCAATCTGGCGGCTGGCGACAATGCCGCCGTGCGGGTGAATGCATCTTACGAAAGCCTCGCCAATCACCGCGATTTCTACGAAGGCGAACGGATCGGCGTGAACCCCACCATCCGCTTCCAGCCAAGCGCGAACACGTTGATCGATCTATCCTATGAATATGCCAGCCATGATCGCTTCATTGATCGCGGCATCACAACGGGCGCTGATGGTCGCCCGGTCGAGGCATTCGAGGACATCGTCTTCGGTGATCCAGAGCTCAATTATACGCAGCTTGAAGCGCATCTCTTGCGCGCCAATCTCCAGCATGAGTTTTCGGACAATCTGAAGGGCGTGTTCAGCGCGTTCTACGGCGATTACGCCAAGGTCTATTCGAACTTCTACGCCTCTAGCTACAACCCGCTCGCCACGCCTGATTTCGTCACGCTGGATGGCTATGTCGACAATACCCAGCGCGAAAACCTGATCCTTTCAGGCAATCTTATCAGCGATGTGGATACTGGCAGTGTGCATCACACCATCATGCTCGGCGGCGAATATATCAGCACTTCGTCTGATCAAAATCGCTGGAATGCGTTCTGGGACACGACATCGGACGATAATGAGATTTTCGCCATCGCCCGGCCGCTCGCGCTCAGCAACGGCATGGGCATCGGCTTCGCAACCGCTCCTGGCGGCGTCACCACCAGCAATGATTTCACCGTGGATATCAATGACGATACGCGCGTCTCGATCGACGTGTTCTCGCTCTACATTCAGGATGAGATCGAAGTGACCGATTGGCTGCATGTGATCGTGGGCGGCCGTTACGATTCCTTCGATATCGAAGTGAACAATGTGGTTGCGGGCGATGTGCGCACGCGCCGCGATCAGGA
>DFBR01000158.1:0-185 GCA_002367375.1 Erythrobacter sp. UBA3075
TTGGCGATCTTCATCACCTTGCGAACTTTTTCGAGCGGCATGGAAAGGCGCTCTGCCATTTCCTCTGGCGTGGGCTCGCGGCCCTGCTCGTGCAGGAACTGGCGAGAGGTGCGCACCAGCTTGTTGATCGTCTCGATCATATGGACAGGAATACGGATCGTGCGCGCCTGATCGGCAATCGAGCG
>DFBR01000158.1:321-3678 GCA_002367375.1 Erythrobacter sp. UBA3075
CGCAGATTCGCCTCGACCATTTCCTTCTTGGCGATACGCGCTTCACGCTCGCCCTTCTGGACCATGTTCACGATGCGGCGGAATTCTGACAGACTCATGCCCGTCTGGCTGGCGATATCGGCGATTTCGGCGCGGATGCGTTCTACTGCATCGGCCTCTTTATCGGCGAAAGCGGCCCACTTCTTGTCCTTCTTGGACTTTTCGGCGAGCCAGGTTTCGTCCAGCTCATTCCCGACATAGACCTGCAGGAAGTCGATCCGCTTAACCTTGTGACGTTCTGCAAGGCGCAACATCTGGCCGCCCAGAGCGGTTAGGCGACGGTTGAAGGCGTACAGATTGTCGACCAGATATTCGATCTTGGTCGCGTGGAATTGCACGGACTCGACTTCGGCAGTCAGCTCTTCGCGCAGGGATTCGTAGCGGTTTTCCTTGGCTTTGGTGAAGACTTCGCCGGCTGCCAAAAGATCAACACGTTCGCGCTGTAGTTTCTCGAACTTCTTGAACAGATCGGTGATACGGGCAAAGCGTTCGATGGCGTCAGGCTTCAGCGCAGCTTCCATCTGCGCCAGGGACATGGTGTTGTCCTCTTCTTCTTCCTCTTCACGCTTGCGGCTTGAACCTTCGCCGTCCTCGTCTTCGCCGTCTTCTGATTCTTCGCTATCGTCGTCATCATCCTCGTCATCGTCGCGGATGGTTGGACCGGCGGTCTCTTCGGAGATCTCGCCGTCGTCGTCCTCGTTTTCCTCTTCCATCTTGTCGACGGGAGGTTCCTTGGACAGCATGGCATCAAGATCGAGGATCTCGCGCAGCTGCATTTCCTCATTATTGAGCGCTTCGGACCACATGATGATGGCGTGGAAGGTGATCGGGCTTTCGCACAGCCCCATGATCATCGTGTCGCGGCCGGCCTCGATACGCTTGGCGATGGCGATTTCGCCCTCGCGGCTGAGCAGCTCAACAGCGCCCATTTCGCGCAAGTACATGCGCACCGGATCATCCGTGCGGCCTTCACCGGCGACGGATTTCTTCTTCTCGGGGACGTTCTGCTTGTCCTGCGCCTGCGATTCAGAGCCTGTTGGAGCGATTTCCTCCGGGCCGTCATCATCTTCCTGCGCTTCTTCGTCGCTTTCGACGATCTGCACGCCCATGTCGCTGATTGCGGTCTGGATATCCTCGATCTGGTCGGCGCTCATCTGGTCGGACGGCAGTGCGGCATTCAGCTCGTCATAAGTGACATAGCCCTTGCGCTTTGCCTTCGCGATCATCTTCTTGATCGACGCTTCATTGAGATCGATCAGCGGCGCGTCATCGGCGGGCTTGGAAGTCTTTGCTTTGGAAGCCATGTGAAGGTGTCAGTCCGTTTCCTGTTCGTCCGGTGCAGCCCCTGCCACATCAGTCGCATAATTCTCTTCAGCTGCCGAGGCAGCCCGTTTCCTTGCCATTTGCCCCAGACGTTCGCTGATTTCCAGCTTTCGTTTGCGCAGCCTCTGCTGCTCTTCAAAAGCCCCTTCCGGGTCGGACGCGAAACGGCTGGTGGCCGCAGCAATCGCCGCATCAAGTGCTGGCCTTTCGACCAGCAATGAAACGGCTTCGGCCAAATCCTCCCTCGCGGCGCCTGGATCGGAACCTTCAACAAGGAAGGTGAAACGGGTGTTATCCGGCGGCGGCGGCAGAATGCCTTCTGGCGATATGGGCGGTTCTGCGCCCGCTTCAAGCGTTTGTGCGTTTTCGAGCAGATAATCCACAGATTGTGCGACTTGCGGGACACTGTCCGAGAGGCGCAGCAGGCTGTCAGCATGACGATGAATTTCACCGGGATGACGCGCCAACCCGGCGAGGACGGAATCGGTCAGACTGTCCCGCGAAGCGCCGCCAGCCGTCCGGCGCAGGCGATCCGCGACATGGGGCGGGGCGCGTTGGGGCTCTATTCTGCCGGGCTGAAATTTGCCGCGCGGACGAAATTCGCGCCCAAACTCACGCTTCGGAAAGGCGAAATTGCCATATCGTTCGAGCAGCTCGCGGCGATAGAGTGATTTGATATCAGGATGCTCGATTGCATCAACATGATCGAGCAGGCGCGCCTTGAGGCCAGCCTTGTCTTCCGGCGAATTGAGCGGCTGGGCGGCCTGTTCATGCTCCCAGATTAGGTCGAGCAAAGACTTGGGCTGCGCGAGCAGTTTCTCCATCGCCTGCGGCCCATCGCGCTTCACAAGATCATCCGGGTCCATGCCCGCGGGAAGCTGCACCACTTGCAGCGAGTGACCCGGGCGCAGCAGCGGCAGGGTCCGTTCGGCCGCGCGCATAGCAGCGCGCCTGCCCGCCGCATCGCCATCGAAACAGACCACTGGCTTGTCCGCCATGCGCCAGAGCAGTTCGACCTGCTGTTCGGTAAGGGCGGTACCCATGGGCGCGACCGCGTCTTCAAACCCGGCCTGGGCCAGCGCGATCACGTCCATATAGCCTTCGACAGCGATCACACGGCCCGTCTTGCGGCTCGCGGCCCCGGCGCGGTGGATGTTGTAAAGCGTGCGGCCCTTATCGAACAGCGGCGTGTCCGGGCTGTTGAGATATTTCGCGACGCTGACTTGAGAGTTTTTGGCCCGGTCTTCCAGAATGCGTCCACCAAAGGCAATCACGCGCCCGCGCTGGTCCTGAATGGGCAGCATGACCCGGCCACGAAAGCGCGCATAGGGCAGCTTGTCTTCGACACTGATGAGCAGACCCGCCTCGACCAGCATCTCTTCGTCAAACTGGCTGAGCGCCTTCTTGAGAGCTTGCTTATCATCGGGCGCATAGCCAAAGCCGAATTGCTCGATCACCCGCTGCGACAGGCCGCGACGGTTCAGATATTCACGAACGCCGACGCCTTCGTCAGACTGCAAGCGCGCGACAAACCAATCCTGCGCTGCCGCCATGACATCATGCAGACTGGCGCGTTTTTCTGCCTGCCGCGCAGCTTGAGGATCGGGAGCGGGCACGTCCATCCCGGCTTCGGAGGCCAGCTCCTTCACCGCGTCCATGAACTCCAGCCCGCGTTGCTCCATCATCCAATCGATCGCGCCGCCATGCGCCTGACAGCCGAAGCAGTGATAGAAGCCCTTCTGGTCGTTGACGTAGAAGCTGGGCGTGTTTTCATTGTGGAACGGACAACACGCCTTCCACTCGCGCCCCGCGCGCTGCAATTTGGTCGTGCGCTGGACGAGCGTGGACAGCGTAATCCGCGACTTCAGTTCATCCAGCCATTGGGGTGACAGCGCCATGGCCCGCCTTATGCGCTACGCTTGGAGTGCGTGTCGACTATGAAAGCGCCTCTTTCACCCAGCCGCTGGCCTTGCTCATGTCGAGCTCGGTCCCGTG
>DFBR01000158.1:3732-4661 GCA_002367375.1 Erythrobacter sp. UBA3075
GCCTTGATCGCATTGATGGCGGCTTTGGTTTCGGCCTCGTCCAACTGCTTGGGCAGGAATTCCTGAATTACCGCCAGTTCGCCCTTTTCTTGCTCAGCGAGTTCGGTGCGGCCGCCGTCTTCATACATTGTGATCGATTCGCGGCGCTGCTTGGCCATTTTCTGGAGCACGTCGATCACCATTGCGTCATCATCTGCCACTTCAGCCTTGCCGCGCTGTTCGATATCGCGGTCCTTCACCTTGGCGGAGATCAGGCGCAGCGCGGCAACGCGCGGCTTGTCGCCTGCTTTCATGGCGGTGACGGTTTCGGTCTTGATCGTATCGCGCAACATGTGGTGTCTCGCAGTCTTTCCTGTGGATGATTGCGTCCTACTTAGCTTCAAGCGAAATAAAGCCAAGCCTTGTGCTTGACGGGTGGGGCGGCGGTATCTAGCCGATGGGACTTAGCACACATCGCCGGTCCAACTGATTCAAACGGGAGCCTCCATGGCCTTTCTCGCTTCTTCGCCTGCGCCCAAGGGAGCCACGGGTTGCATAGTCTTCGCAGACGGCACTGTCGTCTGGGGCAAAGGCTTTGGCGCGACCGGCTCCGCCGTGGGCGAGATTTGCTTTAACACCGCGATGACCGGCTATCAGGAGGTGATGACCGATCCCTCCTACGCGGCGCAGATCGTCACCTTCACCTTCCCGCACATCGGCAATGTCGGCACCAATGCGGAAGACGTTGAAAGCGCAGTAGAGAGCGCAGTGGGCTGCATCGTGCGCGAGGAAGTGACGCGCCAGTCCAACTTCCGCGCCGAGCAAGAGTTTGATGCGTGGATGATCGATCACGGCAAGATCGGCCTGTCCGGCGTTGATACCCGCGCGATGACGCGCCGCATCCGGCTGCAAGGCGCGCCCAACGCGGTGATCGCGCATGAACCTTCGGG
>DFBR01000169.1:0-1817 GCA_002367375.1 Erythrobacter sp. UBA3075
CGCTCGACCGCTTCCTCGTCGATCTCGAACGAGAAATCACCGTCGCGCACGCCGATTTCAATCGGAACGCCATCGATATCGGTGACCAGCACCGGTTCGCCATCACGAATGATGATGCTGCGGCCTTCTCCCAAGGGAATGTCTTCCAGTTCAGGAACGTCCAACGGCTTCACCGGGCCTGACGGATCAGGCGAAGGCGTCGGGCGTGGCGGAGCCGCCTTGGCACCCAGTGCGCCGCGCATAAACTGGCTCCAGATGCGCGCGGGAAGCCCGCCACCAGAAACGCCATCAAGCGGCGAATTGTCGTCATTGCCGATCCATACGCCCACCACCAAATCGCCAGCATAACCGACAAACAGCGCGTCGCGATTGTTCTGCGTGGTGCCGGTCTTGCCGTAATTGGCGATGGAAAGCGTCGCCGCGCGGCCCGTGCCGTCATTGATGGCAGAGCGCAGCAATTCCTCAATGTCAGCATGATCGCGGCCGGAAAAACTGCCCTGCCCATTCCACATCCAGTCGAGCCAGCCATCTTCCTCCTGCGGAAAAGCGCGCGGCTCTATCGGGAAAGAATTGGCGGCAATTGCAGCATAGGCCGATGTTAGTTCCAGCAGCGTCATGCTCGATGTGCCCAGCGCGAGCGATGGATCACCCTGAGGCATGGGCGAGCTGACACCCAATTCGCGCGACGTCTCAATCACCGCTTCGCTGCCAACCGCGTTGAACAACCGCACGGCAGCCACGTTGGAGGATTGGGCGAACGCTTCGCGCAAGGTGAGTTCGTCCGAATAGCGACCATTGTAATTGCCGGGACGATAGCTGCCTTGTGTGAATTCGGTGTTGGGGATTGTGTCGTCCGGGCTCCAGCCTGCGCGCAGGGCAGCGAGGTATACGAACAGCTTGAACGTCGATCCCGGCTGGCGGCGAGCCTGTGTTGCGCGGTTAAACGGGCTGGCGGCATAATCGCGCCCACCAATCATCGCGACAACTTCGCCATTGGTGCGCATTGCCACCAGCGCCACCTGCGCATCGCCCAGCTGCGCGCGGTCGATCACCTGACGAGCAATGCCCTGCAATTGGGAATCGAGCGTCGTGGTCAGCGTCTGACGGGAATAATTTACCTCGGAAAGCTGGCGCGCCTCGGGCAATGCCCAGTCCGCAAAATAGGTGCCGGTCGGCACATCATAGCTGGTGCGCACATCCAGTGCAGGCACATCCATGGCATCGGCCTGTTCCTGCGAAATATAGCCCGCCGCGACCATGGCCCCTTTCACCAACTCATACCGCGCCGCAGCAAGGTCTGGGTTGCGCGTTGGTGCCAGACGGCTGGGCGCTTGCAACAGGCCCGCCAGCATCGCTGCCTGTTCCGGGCGCAAATTCTCCGGGTGGCGGTAGAAATAGTGCAGGCTGGCCGCGCGCAGGCCATACATATTGTCGCCGAAATAGGCGTTGGAAAGGTAGCGTTCGAGAATCTCTTCCTTGGTCAGCCATGCCTCCAGCCAGAAGGCGATCAGCGCCTCTCTCGCCTTGCGGGTCAACGTCTGTTCGGGCGTGAGAAAAGTGAACTTGGCAAGCTGCTGGGTGATCGTCGAACCGCCACCATGGCCCGTCCACACAGCTCGCGCCACGCCGCGCGGATCGACGCCCCAATGGCTGAAAAAGCGGCGGTCTTCGATGGCGAGGAATGGATCAATCACATGGTCGGGCAAATCCGCCACCAGCACAGGCTCGTCCACCATCGCGCCATTGCGCGCTATCGGCGTGCCATCGGCTGCGAGCAGCGTGATTTGCGGCGGAGCAATCGGTTGCAGTGATTTGTT
>DFBR01000169.1:1906-3065 GCA_002367375.1 Erythrobacter sp. UBA3075
AGGAAACGCCGCCAACCACTACGGCGATGTGCAGGCGGGTGATATTGGCCAGGCGGATAGTGCCCTGATGGCAGAACGCGCGTCGGCTCATCATCGTCGCCGAGACCATGCAGTGGAGACCAAGGGGCGTTCTCAAGCGCCAGATCGCGCTCGGACCAATTGTCCGCTTGTTTGTCCCGCTTGCGCCGGGAAAAAGGATTACGCCACATTCTGCTCACCCAACTGTATTAGCAATGCAATACAGTAATTGCGAGCGAAAATCTGGCATTTGGCCCCATCCGGCTACTGGCATCGACACGATGCACTTCCTGCACGTCTCATGCTGAATAGCAGGTGAGTTCGCTCGCGCAGAGTCTTGTCATATGGCCAGGGCAAAGAAACGGAGCGGATGCACCAGGCACCCGCTCCGCTCTTGAATTGCAATTTTGACGCGAGATCAGGCGGTGTTCAATTCGTCCACCACCATGCGGAAGTTGGAATTCAACTCATAGCCAAGATCGCCATAGGATGCGGCGCTCATATAGCTGTAATAGTTGGGGTCAGAGATATAGCCGGTCATCAGTTCATTGGTGTAGGTCTCATCATCCCAGTGGCCGAACGCCGTGCCCTGCCCGCCATCGGTTTCGATAGCGATATCGCTCGTACCGAATTCCGCCAGCGATTCGGCCTGCGCCAGAGCGCCGCCAAACGTGTTGTCGGGATTGATGAGGCCAAGGCGATCCCAGATCGTGCCGAAGCCAAGCGCATGGCCCATTTCGTGCAGCACGATATCGTCGAACAGACCAGCCGCTGTAAAGGCGTCGGCATCGGCGATGTCGAATTCCATGATCGCGGTCGCGGGCAGCGATGTGTCAGTGCGCACTGCGGTCGGACCGGCACGGCCCAGCACTCCGCCCGAACCATCGATTGTGATCAGCGACGCTGTGATCTCGATATCGTCGATCGTTGTCGTCGTCCGATTCCTCCCGCGGCCACTGGTCACGGTCACGTCTTGCAGATCGCCCACAATCAGCGCCGTGTAAAAATCCGCCGCCGCAACAAAGATGTCATAAAGCGCAGCGCTCCACTCACCTTCGAAGACGATCTTGATGTTGAAGCCAGCAGTCCCATCAGCTGGGCCGCTGATGTAAGGATCGGGCACATTGCCGCCACCGCCGCC
>DFBR01000169.1:3156-7735 GCA_002367375.1 Erythrobacter sp. UBA3075
TTCACGGCCAACTGCACGTCCCGGATGTTCGTAGCCGAGAGTGCCGAGCGAATCGAACTCGGCGTAGAATTGCTTAAACATGGACATCCCCAAACATTCTTTGATTATTGGCAACACGGACGCGTTGCTGACCTGAATGCTACCGGGACTGGTTTCATTTGCAATAAGTGTTGTGGGTAAATCAGCGTTCACTCAACCGATAAGAATACCGGCTCGGCGCAATGCGCTGATTACTCCTCACCCACGACAGGTCCGCCGAACGTATCGCCGAAGAAATCACCTGCCAACCACGCTGGGCGTTCATCCATATTGCTGACATTGCGCGCCACCAGATATGCAATGTCCGCAAACCGGCCGAGCTGTTCGTAATCGATGCGGAAAGCTTCGTCCGAGGGCTGGTGATAATGCGCGCCGAGGAAGTCGTTCTGCGCCGCCTCACCGCCATTGCCGAAGCCCAGATCGACATAGACTGCCGGGATGCCCGCCTGAACGTAGGAATATTGGTCAGACCGGAAGAAGAAGCCTTCATCGGGATTGGGATCGGGCACCAGCTTCAGATCATATTCGCCCACTGCCGCGCTGACTTGCGGGAAGAGGTTGGACCGGTCCGCGCCGAAGGCGACCACATCGCTGAAGGGCCAGGTAAGGATCGGCATATCGACATTGACGTTTGCCGCCAAATGACCTTCCTCCAGTCCCGGATTGGCGGCGTGATAGGAGGAACCAAGCAGGCCTATTTCCTCCGCCCCCAACGCCACGAACATGATCGGTCGGCGCGTCGGTTCGTCCGCGAACAGGCGCGCCATTTCAAGCATCGTGGCAACGCCGGAAGCATTGTCCATCGCGCCGTTGAACAGCTGGTCATTGTTGTCGCTATGACCCGGCTCAATCCCGACGTGATCGAGATGCGCGGTCACCACCACATATTGGTCTGCCAGTGATGGATCGGTCCCCGGCTGGATGGCGATCACATTGCTGGTGTCGAGCAAATGCTCCTGCTGATTGGCGTAGCTGACGCGCGCCCGTGCGCCCATATCGAAGCTGGGCATAACGGCCATGTCAGAAGCCTGCGCCTGCTCAATCGCGTCCATATCGAAAGCCTGCTCCGACATGATCTGGCGGGACATTTCGGGCGATGCGACAAGCTGGAATTCCATGTCGCCACCACCGTCATGCGCCAAGCCATCAGGCCCGACCCATGTCGTGCCACTGGTCCGGGCAAAGAAATTGCGACCGCGCGTCCAATTGACCAGCAGGCTGAGTTCAGGGGTCCACAGCAGGATCGAACCCACTGCGCCCTGCGCGGCGAAGCGGTCTGCCCCCGCCTGCTGCATATGCATGGCGAGCAGCGGGTCCATGTCCTCGGGCATGTCAAACACCCAGACGGCAACCTTGCCTTCAAGGTCGATGTCCGAGAAACTCTCATGCCCCAATTCGGGCAAATCGAGACCGTAACCGACGAACACCATCTCCGCATTTACACGGCCACGGCCATCTTCGCCGCCCGCGCTGGCCAAGCCGCCACCGACAAAATCATCGCCGTAGACAGCCTTGAAGCGGTCGCCATCATCTTCGACGATTGAAAGCCCCGCATCACTCGCGGAGGAGTGGCGAACCAGCGAGAAGTTCTGCTGCCACGCCCCATCATCGCCGCCCGGTTGCAGGCCGAGGCTTGCGAACCGGTCAGAAACGAAATCGACGGCCATCTCATACCCCGGCGTCCCCGCCTCACGACCTTCCATCGCATCATCAGCAAGCACGCGCACATCGCTTTCCAGCGTGGCGCGGTCGGTGATGGCGTCAGCTGCGGTCGCGGGCATCGCCTCTTGAGCGGCAAGCGGCACAGCGAATGTGGTGACAGCCAATGCGACGAGAATAGGAAGTTTGGTCATACGGAAAGCATCAGCCCATCAGAAGGTTTCTTGCGATGGAATGATTGCTACACGGGAATGCGGAGCGTGCAAGGGCTGGCAGGCATTTACGCCTTGGCAACAACGCTTTCAGGCAATTCCTTGCCGAACACACGCTGATAATATTCGGCCACCAGCATCCGCTCTGCCTCGTCACATTTGTTCAGGAAGCTGAGGCGGAAGGCAAAGCCGGGATCGCCGAAAATTTCTGTATTCTGCGCCCAAGTGATGACCGTTCGCGGGCTCATGACGGTGGAGATATCGCCATTCATGAAGCCTTGGCGAGACAGGTCTGCCACGCGGATCATGTCGGCCACCAGATCATCGCCCAACGTCGTCTTCGCGCCGACAATCTTGCGTTCGGTCTCAGCAGGCAGATAATTCAGGCCGACCACGATATTCCAGCGGTCCATCTGGCCTTGGTTGATCGCCTGCGTGCCGTGATACAGCCCGCTCGTATCGCCAAGGCCCACCGTGTTGGCGGTGGCGAACAGGCGGAAATGCGGATCAGGGCGGATGACGCGGTTCTGATCGAGCAGAGTCAACTTGCCCGCCTGCTCCAGCACGCGCTGGATCACAAACATCACGTCCGGGCGGCCAGCGTCATATTCGTCGAACACCAGCGCGACCGGATGCTGCAAAGCCCATGGCAGCAGACCTTCGCGGAATTCTGTAACCTGCAAGCCATCGCGCAGCACGATCGCATCGCGCCCAACCAGATCGATCCGGCTGATATGCGCATCCAAATTGATGCGGACCGTCGGCCAGTTGAGGCGCGCGGCGACCTGTTCAATGTGAGTCGATTTCCCGGTGCCGTGATAACCCTGGATCATCACCCGGCGATTATGCGCAAAGCCCGCCAGGATTGCGAGGGTGGTATCGGCATCAAAGACATAGGTCTCATCGAGGTCGGGCACACGCTCGTCCGCCTTCGAAAAGGCGGGAACTTTCATGTCGACATCGATGCCAAACGTCTCACGCACGTCAACTTCGGTATCGGGCGCGGACATCACCGTGCCATCGGTTTCGCTTGCATTGGTCATATCATTCATCGCCGCGCTGCCTAGACGTGGCGCTCGCGCGCTGCAACAAGGTATTGGGACGGTATAGAGGGAGAGTAGTGATGTATGTGCAGGGATTCCTGGTGGCAGTGCCAGAAGACAAGAAGGCTGCCTATGCCGAGATGGCGATGCGAGTAGCGCACAAATTTCAGGAATATGGCGTCACCGAGATTGTCGAGTCATGGGAAGAGGACGTTACCGACGGCAAAGTCACCGATTTCCGCATGGCCACCAAAGCGGAGCCCGGCGAGAAGATTGTGTTCAGCTGGATGATCTGGCCGGACAAGGCGACCTGCGATGCTGCGAGCGAGAAAATGCAGAGCGATCCGTTCTGGCAAGAGGATATGAGCGATATGCCATTTGACGGGAAGCGCATGATGTGGGGCGGCTTCAAGCCGATCTACACCACCGGGAGGGATTGATGGGCAGCTACACGCTATTCTTCAACCCAATGAGCCGCGCGCTGATTGCCAAATGGGCGTTTGCCGAAGTCGGCGTTGAGCCTGAGCTGGCGATGGTCGAGTGGGACAACAAACCCGCCGCGCTGCTCGAAGCGAACCCGATGGGCAAGCTGCCCACCATCATTCACCATGCCAAGGGCAGCGACCGCGTCGTGTCGGAAACGGCAGCGATCTGTCACTATCTCGCCGAAATGGAAGCGCCCGAATTGCTCCCGCGAGACGAGGAGAAGGCAGACTATTTTCGCTGGATGTTTTTCGCAGCCGGGCCTGCCGAGAGCGCGATTATGAACAAGGCGATGGGTTGGGAACCAGCCGATGCCAAACAGGAGGGGACAGTCGGGTTTGGCAGTTATGACCGCGTGGTCGATATGCTCGACAAGTGGATGTCTTCGCATGACTTTGTTTGCGGCGACCGCTTCACAATGGCCGATGTCTATGTCGGCAGTCAGGTTGATTGGGGTCTAAATTTCGGCACGCTGACGACGCGCGATAGCTTCAAGGCTTACCAGGGGCGGCTACAGGCGCGCGCAGCATATCAAAGCGCGATGGTTCCGCCGGGTAGCTAGGCTCTCGCAATATGCGTCACCTTGCCCCACATTGGCGTTGATGCTGCCGCGCCCTTTTCCTGACCCGGTTGAATTCGCCCGGCAAAAGCTGGTGCAAGGCGTGCGCGCCGCATTCAACGATACTGCAAAGGGTGAGACCCCGATCCCGCCCTCTGACGAGGCTTTCTTTGCCAAGGATACACCGATCCGCATGGTCCATGCCGATGTGGTGAGCATGATGGTTGGCGGGATGGCCGCGCTGCTGTTGCAGATGCTCCACCCCCATGCGCTGCGCGGCGTACTCGATTATTCCAATTTCCGCGATGATATGCATGGGCGCTTGCGCCGCACCGCGCGGTTTATCGCGGTCACGACTTACGGGCACGCAGACGATGCTGAAGCGGCCATAAAGCGGGTCAACCGCATCCATGCTCAGGTCACAGGCACCCTGCCCGACGGCACCCCCTATTCCGCCACCAACCCCCAAACGCTGGCTTGGGTACATGTGACCGAAGCGCTGATGTTTCTCGAAGCGTGGCTGGTGCATGTTCAGCCCAAGATGCCGCTGGCAGAGCAGGACGAGTATTTCCGCCAGTTCGCGC
>DFBR01000169.1:7765-15511 GCA_002367375.1 Erythrobacter sp. UBA3075
AGGTGTTTCGCGAAATGCGCTCAGAATTGCGCGCCGGACCGGAAGCGCGCGAAGTGGCTTCACTCATTCTGGAAGGCAAGACACCCGGTGCAGCGGGCCGTATCCAGCCCTTCCTCGCCAAGGCTGCGGTCGCGCAGCTTCCGCCCTTTGCGCGCACGATGCTGGGGCTGGAAGCTCCGGGCCTATCTGCGCTGCCTGCCAAACTGGTAACGGGCGGACTTGGCGGAACACTGCGCTGGGCGTTCAAACAGAAGCTCTAGGCGAAGGCTGCTGCGCCGCGCAGCAATTGATAGGCTTCCACCACCCGTTGCAAGCGCGCCTCATGGCTCCGATCGCCGCCATTGCGGTCAGGATGATAGCGCCGCACCAATTCGGAATAGCGTTTGCGTAGCTCTGTCCGGTCCGACTTCGGCCCAAGTCCCATCGCAGACAGCGCCTCTCTCTCGCGCGGACTGAAACGGCTGTAGCTCTCATGCTTGTGACCAGCCGCCGCACGGCGAATGTCGCCAGCTCTCGCGCCGATGGCATCCAGCGGATCGGCAAAGTTTGCCCAACGCGGCATCCCGTCGACGCCCGCTGTGGGGCTGAAAGCGGGAATTTCGGTCTGCCAATCGGCACCGGGAGCCTGCGCGCGGTAAATCTCGTCCGTGCTCATCCCTTGAAACCAGTCATAGCCCGCGTTGAATTCGCGCACATGCTCAAGGCAGAACCAGCGGAAATCGCCCGGCCCGTCGAAGGAATTGCCGCGCGTGCCTGGCGCACGAAACTCGCCCGCCTCGCGGCAGGTCGGGTGCTCACACTCCCGCCCATCGCTTTCAAAGCGTCCGTGAAACCGTCCATTGCGCATGAACGTCTTTGAATGGGGATTGCGCCGCGTGTTGGAAACCCCCAAATCGCACTGCATGACCGGAACACTGCAACAGGAAATCGAAACGCTTCTTACAGAGGCGCTTTCTCCCACCCACCTTGATGTCATCAACGATAGCGCGCAGCACGCGGGCCATTCGGGCGATGACGGCAGCGGAGAATCGCACTTCACCGTCGTGATCGAAAGCGCCGCCTTCGAAGGCAAGAACCGCCTCGCCCGCCAGCGAATGGTGCTTGGCGCACTGGGCGATATTCCGGGTGGCCGGGTCCATGCTCTTGCGATGAAGTGCCGTGCGCCGGGAGAAGCCGCGTGAGCGCGCAGCTTTGGTATTGGCCCGATCTGCCGGGGCGCGGTGAATTCATCCGCCTGTTCTGCGAAGCGGGCGAAGTGGACTATACCGACATGGCGCGCGAACAGGGTGCAGATGCTTTGGTGGAGCATATGCACGGCCTCGAAGGTCGCCGTCCTTTTGCCCCGCCCTATATCGAAGATGATGGCATTGTGGTCGGGCAGACACCGCTGGTGTTGCAATATCTGTCGGACAAGCATGGGCTTGGTTCTGGCGAGATGGAAACCGACCTCCAGCTGTTCCAATTGCAGATCGATATCGCCGATTTCGTGGAGGAAGTGCACAGCGTCCACCATCCGATCGCGCATGATCTCTTCTATGCCGACCAGATGGACGCTGCTTTTGAGAAGGCAGGATATTTCCGCGCCCAGCGTATTCCCAAATTTCTGATCCATTTCGACAATGCGATCGCTGCAGGCGGTGGCCCGTTCAGCCTTGGCCAGCAATGGAGCCATGTCGACACCAGCCTGTTCCAGCTGATGGAAGGGCTGGACTATGCCTTCCCCAATTACATGAAGGAAATGCAGGGCAGCTGGCCGCATCTCGAAGGACTGCAAGGCATCGTGCCGGAGATAGAGCCGCTGGCCGAATATCTCGCCAGCGAACGCCGGATCGAGTTTAGCGAGGACGGTATTTTCCGCCATTATGAAGAGCTGGATGAGCAGTAAGAATCGCAGATCGGGAGCTTGTCGGCTCGCTCTGCAGGTCAGAATGCGCTGAGTATTGCAAGGTGACGCGGCGGGATCACCGCGCTAACTGGCAGAGTTATGAAAACGACCCTCCTCGCCATCGCCGCCCTTTCCCTCGCCATACCTGCGGCCGCGCAGGACGCGCCCGCTCAGCCCGAACCCGGCGCTGTTAGCAGCATCGAATGGCACAACAATCAGCAAGCCGCGCTGCATTCGCTTGACGCGGCAGACGGCTGGCACAGGCTGGAAGGCGGCATCATGTTCCGCCGCATTGCGGGCGATGGGACCGGCCCTGCGCCCGTGGTCGCGGATGAGATCACCATTCACTACACCGGCAGCTTTACCACGGGCGAAGTGTTCGACAGCTCTGTTGAGCGCGGCGAACCGGCGACCTTCCCGCTCTCGGCGCTCATCTCAGGCTGGCAGATTGCCATTCCTTACATGGGCATAGGCGATACGGCAGAAATCGTGATCCCCGCCACCTCTGCCTACGGATTGCAAGGTCGCGGCCCCATACCCGGCGGCGCAACGCTGCTGTTCACCATCGAAATGCTCGGCATCCCCAGCAAGGGCGTTTGAGCGTGAGCGATCTTGCCCGCGTCACCTTGCCCAATGGCATTGCGCTGGACGTGTGGGACAGCGGCCCGAAGGACGCGCCCGCACTGATCTTCCTGCATGGTTTCCCTGAAAACCACCGCACGTGGCGCCATCAGATCGCGCATTTGAGCGACCGCTTCCGCTGCATCGCGCCCGACCAGCGCGGCTATGGCAATTCATCGCGACCCGAGGGGGCTGAGCATTACGATGTGCAGTCACTGATCGGCGATGTGTTTGGCTTGGCCCATGCGTTGGGAGTCGCGAATTTCACCATCGTCGGCCACGATTGGGGCGGCGCTTTGGCTTGGTGCGTGGCGGCTTTCGGGCAAGCAAGCGGTATTGTGACACGCGCGGTGATCGCCAACGCGCCGCATCCGGCGGTTTTCCAGCGCCTGCTGTTCGAGGATGAGGCGCAGCGCGCTGCCAGCCAATATATGCGCGCCTTCCGCGATCCTGCGAACGATGCACTGGTGCGTGAACACGGGCTCGCCGCCCTGCTGATGAAGGCGTTCACATCTGAACGGAAAACCGGCAATGATCCCGTAGAGCAGAAGCTGCAATTCAAACAATGGGCCGATCCCGACCGCGCCTTTGCGATGCTCAATTGGTACCGCGCCAGCGGCATTGCCGTGCCGCCGATGGACGAGCCGATTGGCCTGCCGAAGGAATATTCAGACCCGCCTTTCCCTAAGCTGGAAATCCCAACGCTGGTGATATGGGGAATGCAGGACGAGGCGCTGCTGCCTGCAAATCTCGATAGGCTGAAAGATTGGGTGAGTGATTTGCGCGTGGAGCGCGTGGCCGACGCGGGCCATTTCATCCCGTGGGAAGCGCCCGCTGCGGTGAATTCGGCATTGGACGGATTTCTCGCCTCAACCGGCGATTAATCTGCACCCAACCACTTGACCCACGCGCCGTGCGGATGGGTTTGCGCCAACAACACTTCGCCTTCGCCATCTGGCCATGTGGCGACCCGTCGCGGTGTTGGTTTGCAGAACCGCGAGCAGCGCACGGACAATGCGGGCAGTTGCGGGCGCGCCCGCATTCTCGGCATGGCTGGCCTGCCATTCGATGGCTTCTTCGACGCTCTTGATCGCCATCACACCATTATCTTGGCCGCCGCCATCCGCCACACGCCATACGCATTGCCCTTTCCCCGCTTCACCCCTACATCGCCCGGCGATGACTACAGCCACCAATGATACACGTTTCGGGCCGCTTATTTTCGCGGTCCCCAAGGGTCGCATTCTCGAAGAAGCGGTGCCGCTGATGGAGCGCGCCGGCGTCGTGCCCGAAGCTGCCTTTCACGATAAGAAGGATCGCTCGCTCAGCTTTGCCGATGAAAGCGGGCAGGTGCGCATTTTCCGCGTGCGCGCCTTCGATGTCGCGACCTTTGTGGCGTTTGGCGCGGCGCAGATGGGCATCGTCGGTTCTGATGTGATCGAAGAATTCGATTATTCGGAGCTTTATGCACCCGTCGATCTGGGCATTGGCGCGTGTCGGCTTTCGGTTGCTGAGCCGGTGAAGCCGGTCGAATACAAATATGGCAATGCCAGTCACCTGCGCGTCGCCACCAAATATCCCAACATTACCAGCCGTCATTTTGAGCGGCAGGGCATCCAGGCCGAATGCATCAAGCTCAATGGCGCGATGGAGCTTGCCCCGTCCAGCGGTCTGGCAGGGCGCATTGTTGATCTCGTCTCAACCGGGCAGACGCTCAAGTCGAATGGGCTGGTCGAGAAAGAGCCGATCATGCAGGTCACCAGCCGTCTGATCGTCAACCGCGCCGCGCTGAAAACCGATCCGCGCGTCGCCGATCTGGTCGAGAGCTTCCGCAAAGCAATGCTGAAAGACGCCGCCTGATGCGGCGCCTCAACGCCAAGTCTGACGATTTCGAGATGCAGTTCACGCGCCTCGTCAATGACCGGCGCGAAAGCGACGAGAGCGTCGCATATGATGTGCAGGAAATCCTGCGCGAAGTGCGCCGCGATGGCGACAACACTTTGCGCAATCTGACCATGCGTTTCGACAAGCACGCGCTGACCGATGATCCGTCGAGCTGGCGCATCGGCAAGGATGAATGCGAAGCAGCCTATGCCGCTCTCGCACCCGAAACGAAGAGCGCGCTCCAACTCGCAGCAGACCGTATTCGCGCATATCATGAGGGCCAGTTGCCGCAGAACCGCGACTACCGCGATGCTGCCAATGTCCGGCTTGGTGCCAAGTGGTCTCCTGTCGAGGCTGCGGGACTCTATGTTCCCGGCGGGCGCGCCGCCTACCCCTCCAGCCTGCTGATGAACGCGATCCCGGCCAAAGTCGCGGGCGTTGAGCGGCTGGCCGTGGCCACGCCCACTCCCAAGGGCGAGATTAACGCGCTCGTGCTTGCAGCCGCGCATCTGTGCGGGATCGACGAGATCTGGCGTATCGGCGGCGCTCAGGCCATCGCCGCACTCGCATACGGCACGGACACCATTGATCCGGTCGATGTGATCACCGGCCCTGGCAATGCCTGGGTCGCGGAAGCGAAGCGCCAGCTCTACGGCGTGGTCGGCATCGATATGGTTGCTGGCCCGAGCGAAATCCTGGTCATTTCAGACAACGCATCCGATCCCGATTGGGTGGCCGCCGATCTGCTGAGCCAAGCCGAACACGATCCGACCAGCCAGAGCATTCTGATCACCGATGATGCCGAATTTTCCGAGATTGTGGAAGATGCGGTCGATGTTCTTTGCGCGCAGCTCGAAACGCGCGGTGTCGCTCGCAAGAGCTGGGATGATCACGGCGCGTTGATCGTGGTGGAAGACTTGATGCGCGACGCTCCAGTGCTCGCCAATCGCCTTGCTGCCGAACATGTCGAGCTGATGGTCGCAGATCCCGGCGCCATGTTCGCCCGCATTGACCATGCGGGCAGCGTATTTCTGGGCCGCCATACTCCCGAAGCTGTCGGCGACTATGTTGCTGGCCCCAATCACGTCCTGCCAACCGGACGCCGCGCGCGTTTCGCCAGTGGGTTATCGGTGCTAGACTTTATGAAACGCACCAGCTTTATCGAATTTGACGATGCCGCTTTGCGTGAGATCGGCCCTGCCGCCGCCACGCTTGCCGAAATTGAAGGGCTTCCCGCCCATGCCGCCAGCGTGAAAGTGCGCCTCAAATGAATATGAACTCTCGATCCCGTGCCCGCTCCGCCGCGCGCCTCGCTGCCGTGCAGGCGCTTTACCAGCGCCACATGGAAAAAACCGCGCTCGCCAAACTGCTGAATGAATTTCACCAGCACCGGCTGGGGCAGGAGATCGAGGACGATCAGTATGAAGATGCCGAAGTCGATTTCTTCGACGATATCGTGTCCGGCGTTGTCGCACGCCAGGTCGAAATCGACACTGCGCTGAGCGACAAACTGGCTGAGGGCTGGACGCTGACACGCATGGACAAGACCATGCTGCAAATCCTGCGCTGCGGGGTTTACGAGCTAATGGCGCGCACGGATGTGCCCAAGGCAACCGCGATCACCGAATATGTCGATGTCGCCCACGCGTTTTTCGACGAACGCGAAGCGAAATTCGTGAATGGCATCTTGGATGCAGTGGGCAAGGAAACGCGCAGCTAGTAATTTTCATTTGGGGGGCAAATGACCGAGACAGAATTTATCGCCGCATTGCGCAAACTGCCGCTGCACAAGGCCGCGCGCGGGCTGGCAGACGATGCGGCGGTGCTCGAAATGGGCGGAGAAACGCTCGTCCTTACGCATGATGCCATGGTTGAAGGCCGCCACTTCCTTCCCTCGCAAGACATGGCCGACGTGGCGTGGAAGCTGGTCGCGACCAATCTTTCCGATCTTGCAGCAAAGGGCGCAGAGCCGATTGGCGTCTTGCTTGGCCATGTGCTGGGCGAAGGTGATACTGACTTCATTGCCGGGCTGGAGGATGTGCTGTCGCATTACGGCGTGCCTCTGCTGGGCGGTGACACGGTCGCTGGAGATGGCGCTCGCACACTCGGCCTGACTGCAATCGGCAAGGCATCTTACACACCCGTACCCTCGCGCGCCGGGGCGCGAATCGGTGATGCAGTATATGTCACAGGGACACTGGGGGCGGCGATGCTTGGCTTCGAAACTCTACGCGATGGCAGCGATAATGACGCGACTGCCTACACCCGCCCGATGGCGCGCCTGGCGGAGGGATACGACCTTGCACCCCTTGCCACTGCGATGATGGATGTCTCGGACGGTTTGCTGCTCGACATTTATCGTATGGCCGATGCGAGCGAGGTTTCCATTGCAATTGATAGCGCAAAAGTGCCGGTCGCCGATGTTGAACGGCGTATGGAATGCCTGACGTGGGGTGATGATTACGAACTGCTGTTCACGCTGCCCGGCGGCACCTTCCCGCCCGTAGCGGCAACGCAAATCGGACGCGCCGAACCCAAAGGCTTCGCCCCGCTGTTCGTCGATGGTGAGGCGATTACCAACCCGCAGGGGCTGGGCTACCTCCACCAATAGGCCGATTTTCCACAGATTGGCCGAGTTTGGCGTCGTGAAGGGGAAAAATCCCGCTTTACGCTTGTCGAACGCCGAGCTTTTCCCTAGCGCGCATACCTATTCGGGCCCGGCAGAACCGGGTCGTTTTTATTTCTGAGAGGGGACGACTGGGGTCATGGAACTCGTATTAATCGCAATTGTGCTGGGTGTGGTCGCTGTATTGTATGGCATCATCACCAGCCGCCAGGTGCTCGGATCGAGCGCGGGCAATGAACGCATGCAGGAAATTTCCGGCGCTGTGCAAGAGGGCGCGCAAGCGTATCTCAAGCGTCAATATACCGCGATCAGCATCGTCGGTGTGATCGTTGCTATTCTGGTTTTCGTATTCCTGGGGGCCATTTCGGCGACCGGTTTCGTGATCGGCGCGGTGCTTTCGGGTGTTGCCGGCTTCATCGGGATGAACATCTCGGTTCGCGCAAACGTACGGACGGCTGCTGCTGCTGAAACCGGCTTGCAGGAAGGCCTGACCGTGGCGTTCCGCGCAGGTGCGGTTACCGGCATGCTGGTTGCTGGCCTTGCGTTGCTAGCGATTGCGGGCTTCTTCTATGCGCTAACCGGCCCAATGGGTTTGGACCTCACTGTCCTTGCAGAGAAGCGTGAAGTCATTGACGCATTGGTCGGCCTCGCCTTCGGTGCATCGCTGATTTCGATCTTCGCCCGCCTTGGCGGTGGTATCTTCACCAAAGCTGCAGACGTTGGTGCCGAT
>DFBR01000169.1:15635-17774 GCA_002367375.1 Erythrobacter sp. UBA3075
GCTCTGATGAGCCTGCCTCTGCTTATCGGCGGTGTCTGCATCGTGACTTCGATCATCGGGACCTATTTCGTGCGCCTCGGCAGTTCCAAGAACATCATGGGCGCCTTGTACAAGGGCTTCATCGTCACCACGCTGCTGTCGGCAATCGCGATCTACTTCGCCACCGACTACGCCGTGGGCATGGGCACCGAATATACCGTGGGCGATCAGACCTTCACCGGCATGTCGCTCTTTTGGTCGATGATGGTTGGTCTGGTCATCACCGGCCTGATTATCTGGATCACCGAGTACTACACCGGCACCGAATATCGACCAGTTCGCTCCATCGCGAAATCGTCGGAAACCGGTCACGGCACCAACGTCATTCAGGGTCTGGCTATCAGCCTTGAATCGACTGCATTGCCGACGCTGGTCATCGTCGTCGGCATCATCGTCACCTACCAGCTCGCTGGTCTGATGGGCATTGCCTTCGCAGCGACTTCGATGTTGGCTTTGGCCGGTATGGTCGTTGCGCTCGACGCTTACGGTCCTGTGACCGATAACGCTGGCGGCATCGCTGAAATGGCCGAAATGGAAGAAAGCGTTCGTGAGAAGACCGATGCGCTTGACGCCGTTGGTAACACCACCAAGGCTGTGACCAAGGGTTATGCAATCGGTTCAGCCGGTCTCGCAGCTCTGGTCCTGTTCTCGGCCTACACCGCCGACCTCAAGGAATTCTTCCCGAACCTTGAAGTCAGCTTCAGCCTTGAAAACCCGTATGTCATTGTCGGCCTACTGCTCGGCGCGCTGCTCCCGTACCTGTTTGGTGCAATGGGCATGACCGCTGTTGGCCGCGCTGCCGGCGATGTGGTGGTCGATGTCCGTGACCAGTTTGCGAAAGACCCGGGCATCATGGCCGGCACCAGCCGTCCAAACTACGCCCGTACTGTCGACTTGGTGACCAAGGCCGCGATCAAGGAAATGATCCTGCCATCGCTGTTGCCACTGCTCGCACCAATCGTTGTCTACTTCGCGATCACTGCTGTTGCAGGCCAAGCGAACGGCTTTGCCGCTCTTGGCGCACTGCTTCTCGGTGTGATCGTTTCGGGCATCTTCGTGGCGCTCTCCATGACCGCTGGCGGCGGCGCATGGGACAACGCCAAGAAGTACATCGAAGATGGCAATCACGGCGGCAAGGGCTCCGAAGCTCACAAGGCTGCGGTAACCGGCGATACGGTTGGCGATCCTTACAAGGATACCGCTGGCCCGGCTGTGAACCCGATGATCAAGATTACCAATATTGTCGCGCTGCTTCTGCTCGCGGCACTGGCTGGTCACGGCGTCGCCTAACAAGAAAAACTGCCGAATCTGGCATTCGAAGCCCTGTCCGGAGCGATCTGGGCAGGGCTTTTTCTTAACCTTGTAGCTTAGCCAATCCTTGTCGCCGGACGTCGTAGGGACCTCGTTACGGGCACTAGGCTGCCTGCAAGCAGGGGTTAACGATAAGACAATGGGCCCGGACCTTACAATTGAACGCTCCGGTCCCGCACATTTGCGGGGGAGCACTCCTGCGCCCACAGCAAACGTACCACAGACTTCCTTGATTGCCCGCGACTGGCGTACCTTCGTCGATCCTGCCTACGTCGCAGCCTGGGATGCCTTGGCGCAGGAGGCAATAGAACCAAATCCGTTCTACGAAAGCTGGAACCTGCTGCCTGCGCTGGAGGAATTCGACCCTGATGGGGCGGTGAAGCTCTGGACGCTCGAAATCGATGGTCAACTGGTCGGTCTGATGCCGATGACGCGTGAACTGCGTTATTACGGATACCCGCTGCCGCATTGGTGCAATTGGACGCATGCCAATTGCTTTTTCGGCGCGCCACTCGTCGCACCCGGGTTCGAAAGGCTGTTCTGGTCGCACCTGCTCGAAGAAGTCGATCAATGGGCAGAGCTTTCGCTCTTTCTCCATCTCGTCCATATGCCCGGCACCGGCCCTCTCCACCTTGCGTTGGCAGCTGAGATTCGTGAAGCTGAGTGGCAGCGCCCTGCCGCCACTGTAATGCGCGAAGAACGCGCCGCTTTGGTGAGCTTGGCAACGCCAGACGCCTATTTCAATGAGGCTCTTACGACCAAGAAGCGCAAGGAATTGCGCCGCCAGCG
>DFBR01000169.1:17813-21223 GCA_002367375.1 Erythrobacter sp. UBA3075
CGGCTCGGCCCTTGATTGCGACCCGCGCACCGCGCGAATTTTCACTCGATCGCTCGAAGGTGCAGCGAGGCGTGGCCGACTCGAGCGACTATCGCTCACGCTTGATGGCAGGCCGATTGCCATGCTCGCCAATTTTCTCACTCCGCCAGGGGCTTTCTCTTACAAGACTGCGTTCGACGAGGACTATGCCCGCTTCTCGCCCGGCGTCCTGCTGCAACGTGAAAATCTGGCATTGCTCGACAATGATACCATTGCATGGGCGGACAGTTGCGCGGCGCATGACCATCCCATGATCGACCACTTCTGGAGAGAGCGTCGTGCCATCTCACGCCATTCAATCGGCATTGGTGGAGCGCTGCGGCGAAAGATCTTTGCCATGCTCGCACGCCGCGAAACTGGCCAACCCTTAGGAGGCCACCTGTGAACCAGCTCACCCGCGCCCTGCAAGGTCGATCAAAAGGCGGTCGACGCATTTTTTCCGGTCGATCGCGCGAAGCGTTCAAGGCGTCCTATCCCGAGAAGGCTCACAAAGTGGAGCACGAGCTTGTTTCTCATCCCCTGTTGGAGCTGGAGGCGCTTGCGCTTCTGAGCGAGACATTGCCCGCGCAGAGTGTGGAATATAACCGTGGCGATGGCCCCATCGGAGTGGATGGCAAACCCGAAGCGAACGGGCTTTCCATCGGGGAAACCATTCGCGGCATAGAGACATCCAATAGCTGGGCGGTGCTTAAGAATGTGGAGCAAACAAAGCCCTACGCCGACTTGCTCGGCAGGCTAATCGACGAATTTCACCCGATTATCGAAAAGCGGACGGGCGAGCTGCTTCGGCCACAAGCGTTCATTTTCGTGTCCAGTCCCAATGCGATCACACCGTTCCACTTCGATCCGGAACACAACATCCTGCTGCAACTGCGCGGCAAAAAGACGATGCGGGTGTTTCCTGCGGGCGACCGGAGCTACGCTTCCGATGAAGCGCATGAGGCTTACCATACCGGCGGTGCCCGGGAACTGACATGGGATGAAAGTCTCGCGCCGGGTGCCAAATCCTTCACCCTTTTTCGAGGCGAAGCGGTTTATGTTCCCGTCATGGCCCCGCATTTTGTGAAGAACGGTGACAGAATGTCGATCTCGCTTTCGATCACCTGGCGTAGCGAATGGAGCTTCGCCGAAGCCGACGCGCGCGCCTTCAACGCTCTGCTGCGCCGGATGGGTCTGAAACCATCGCCGCCCGGACGCTGGCCTTCGAGCAACAGGCTGAAGGCAAATGCGATGCGCATTGCCCGGCGCATACCCGGCCTCGCTTGACGCAAAGGCGGCTCAAGCGCATGGGAATCGCGATGACTAAAGCTGACAACAATTCTCCCACGCCCGAAAAGATCGTTGCCGATCTGGTATTCCTCCTTGATCTGGAAGCGAAAGGCCCGGACGTTTTCATTGGCCGTCGCCACCCGGACGGAACCGGGCGGGTGTTTGGCGGACAGGCCATCGCGCAGGCATTGGGCGCGGCCAGCCGCACGGTCGACAGCGCGCGCACCGCCCATTCGCTCCACGCCTATTTCCTGCGTCCGGGCAGCGATGAATTGCCGATTGAATACCGGGTGAAGCGCGATCTTGATGGCGGCAACTTTTCCAACCGCCGGGTGGTGGCTAGCCAGGATGGCAAACCGATCCTGAACCTGACAGCATCGTTTCAGATTCCCGTTGAAGGTCCCGGCCACCAGCATTCAGCAATGCCCGATGTCCCTCCGCCAGAGAATCTTATGCCGGACTCAGCCATTCGCATGGAACTGGCACAGAACCTGCCCGAAGGCACAATGAAACAGCTGTTGCGGCGCCCCTTTCCGGTAGACTTCCGCTCGGTAGAGCCGCGTGACTGGCTGCACCCCGAAGTGCGCCCTGCTGTCAGCCATGTGTGGTTCCGCACGGTCGCGCCACTGCCGCCAGAGGCCGCTGTCCACCGGTCCGTGCTCGCTTACATCTCCGACTTCCAGATTCTCGCCACGGCGCTGCAACCGCATGGCAAGGCGATCCATGGCGGCGAGATCAAAGGGGCCAGCCTCGATCACGCGATCTGGTTTCACGAGGATTTCTCGCTCGACGATTGGCTGCTGTTCGCTACGGAATCCCCGTGGAGCGGCGGCGCCAGAGGATTTGCTCGCGGCCAGATCTTTACGCGCGATGGACGGCTGGTTGCCAGCGTGACGCAGGAAGGCATGGTGCGCCACGTCTGACAGCCTGTTGGACTTTGACGGTCAGTGCGTCAGCAAGACTGGCACTTCGGGCGCCACCAGCATTTCACGCGTTACACCGCCGAAAACTGTCTCCAGCACGCGCGGGACGCCATAGGCGCCCATAACGACAAGCCCTGCCCCGCGCGATTTGGCGGTGTTCTTCAATGCCGTGCTGACCTTCCCGCCTTCACGTTCAATCTCGAGAATTTCAGAGCTGATACCGTGCCGGTCAAGATAGCGCGCACCCGATAGAGCGGGCAGGATATCTGCTTTGCGGGTCCGCTTTTCGGTGACTTGGACCAGCGTCACGCTGCTCGCAAGGGCAAGCAGTGGCGTCGCAGCGCGCACGGCGCGGGACGCCTCCAGCGAGCCGTTCCAGCACACAATTGCCGGGCTTTCAGGGTCCATCCCGATCGCAGCGTCAGGAGTGACGAAAATTGGTGTCCGGCATTGCAGTGCAAGGATGCCTGCCAATTGAGAAGCGCCCTCTGCCTCTCCGGGATCGTCCGCCCCGATAATCGCCAGATCACTCAGCGCCGCATGGTGCAACATTTGCGACCCGGCGACGCCAATATCCGAAATCCAATCCCACCGGACATCTTCCCCTTCGAGCCGTTCGGAAATTCGGGAGCGGAATTCGTCTCCATGCTCCTTCGCCGATTTGGTCACTTCGGCCATCGTGACGCCCCACGGGTCCGTAGGCACGACCATCGTCATGGGGACGGCGTGAAAAAGCGTGAGATGCCCGTCAAATGCGCGCGTCAAGTCGAGCGCAGCCTGCAGCCGGGCATCGAAGCGCGGCTCATCATGAGCATGGAGTAGAATGGATTTCATGGCACTTACCTCCTATTTTCAAGAAATATGCGCTTCATCAGCGAAAGCATTGATCACGATCAACAATCAGCGTGCGTGGTAGAAATCGTAGATTTTCTGGGCCACCGTTGCGCTAACACCGGGCGCGCGTTTGAGATCATCCAGCGCGGCGGCACGCACTTTGCTCGCCGTGCCGAAATGCAGCAGCAGGGCCCGTTTGCGGGCCGGACCGATACCGGGGATCTCATCCAGAGGTGACGCCGTGATCGCACGGCTGCGTTTAGCGCGGTGTGCACCAATAGCAAAGCGGTGAACTTCATCGCGCAGGCGCTGAAGGTAGAACAGCACGGGCGAGTTGGTCGGCAG
>DFBR01000169.1:21261-23634 GCA_002367375.1 Erythrobacter sp. UBA3075
TGATGCGGCCCCTTGGCGATGGCGATCAGCGGCACGTCTTCAATGCCCAGCTCCTCCAGCGTATCGCGCACGCTGGACATTTGTCCCTTACCGCCATCTATCAGCACAAGGTCGGGCCAGGTTCCCGCCTGCTCGCGGTCGGGGTCTTCTTTCATGGCGCGCGAGAAACGCCGCTCCATCACTTCGCGCATCATACCGAAATCATCATTGGTTTGCGCGGTCTTGATGTTGAATTTGCGATACTGGTTCTTCTGGTAGCCTTCCGGCCCCGCCACCACCATCGCGCCCACGGCCTTGCTGCCCTGAATGTGCGAATTGTCGTAAATCTCGATCCGGGCAGGCGTTTCCGACAGTTCGAGGAATTCCGCCATTTCGCGCATAATCTTTGCCTGCGTACCGGTTTCGGCCAGCCGCCGGTCGAGCGCCTCAACCGCATTGCGCTGCGCCTGCTCCATCAGCTTGCGCCGCTCTCCGCGTTGGGGAATGCTGATAGTGACCTTGCGGCCCGCCAGCTCAGCAAAGGCCTCCTCCAGCAAGGCTTGTTCGGGCAGAGCGCGGTCGACAAGGATGGTGTGCGGCGGTGGCACCTCTTCGTAGAATTGCGCCAGCACGCGGGCGAGCACATCCTCTTTCTCAAGGTCTTGCGTGTGGGTTGGGAAGAACGCCTTGTGACCCCAGTTCTGCCCCCCGCGCACGAAAAAGCCCTGAATACCGATCTGCCCGCCCTTGGCTGCGAGAGCGAAGACATCAGCATCGCCCACGCCGTCAGCATTCACGGCCTGCGACCCTTGAATGAAAGTCGCCGCCCGCAGGCGGTCGCGCAGCAATGCCGCCGTTTCGAAATCGAGCGCTTTGGCAGCTTCCTGCATCTGCGTTTCGATCTTGGCCTGCACCGCGCCCGATTTGCCGCCGAGAAAGTCCTTCGCCTCCCGGATCAGCTCGGCATAGCCCTGCTCATCGATCCGGCCGACACACGGCGCGCTGCATCGCTTGATTTGATACAGCAGGCACGGGCGATCTCGGCGAGAGAAAAAGCTGTCTGTGCAGGACCTTAAAAGGAATAGCTTCTGAAGTGCATTAATTGTGGTATTGACCGATCCGGCGCTGGCGAACGGCCCGTAATAGGCACCCTTTGCCTTGCGCGCGCCGCGATGCTTCATGATGCGCGGGAAGTCATGACCTTCGCGCAGCAGGATGAAAGGGAAACTTTTATCATCGCGCAGCAACACATTGTAAGGTGGGCGAAACCTCTTGATGAACTGCGCTTCAAGCAGCAGCGCCTCAGCCTCTGAATTGGTGGTGACGATTTCCATGGAGCGGCACTGGCTGACCATGCGTTGCAGACGGTTGGTCAGCGATTTGATCTGCGTGTAATTCGCCACCCGCGCCTTCAGGCTGCGTGCCTTTCCCACATACAGCACATCGCCCCGCGCATCGAGCATCCGGTACACACCGGGCTTGGGTTTGAGCGTCGCGACCACTTCGCGGATCGCGGCAACGCCTGCCTCCAGATCGGGCTTGGCATTGGCCTGGCCGCTGCCTTTCACCGTATAGGCCGCGCGCTCCTCATTGAAACGCTCCTTGCCCCGTGGATCGGGCGGAGAACCTGCTGGGTCACGCGACATGGCATTGAAGATAGGCGGGGGATGCGCGTTTCTCAATCGCTTGCGTAGCGCGGTGATAGCAGGCACTCCCACGCCGATGGACCAGACCACACCTGTCAAACCGCCGCGTACCGTAGGCTTCGGCGGCACCGCGCTCTTCCAGATCAACGGCATGATTGGATCGGGCATCTTCGCCCTTCCCGCCGTGCTAGTGGCCGCAGTGGGCAGTTTTGCCCCATGGCTGATGGTGCTGGGCGGGATTATGTTTTTGCCGCTGGCGTTGACCTTCGCATGGCTGGCAGGGCGGTTCGATGGGAGTGGCGGGCCGGTTCTGTATGGCAAGTCCGCTTTCGGGGACTTTGCCGGGTTTCAGGCCGGTTGGGGCCGTTATGCCTCTGGCACTGTGGCGCTGGCGGCCAATACCCATGTGATGATCACCTATTTCGCCGCAATCTTTCCCGCTCTGGGAGATCCGACCTTGGCGACGGTCACCGTGGTCG
The DNA here is from genome assembly GCA_002367375.1 of Erythrobacter sp. UBA3075. Lineage (GTDB taxonomy): Bacteria > Pseudomonadota > Alphaproteobacteria > Sphingomonadales > Sphingomonadaceae > Alteraurantiacibacter. The sequence goes on from DFBR01000169.1 coordinate 23,366, forward strand.
GCGTGATTCTGGCATTCACTGCGATCAACCTGCTGAGCATGCGCAGTTCTGTCAGGACATTGGGTCTGCTGACTGCGGCGAAGCTGCTGCCTTTGGCCTTGCTAATTGGCGCCGCAATCTTTGGAAACTTCGTATCGCCCGAAGTTCGGCTGCCAGAATTTGGGCAAGTGGAATCGGTCGTATTGCTGCTTTTCTATGCCTTTATCGGTTTTGAAGGCGTAACCGTTCCGGCAGGCGAAGTGCGCGATCCCAAGCGCGATATTCCGCGC
>DFBR01000169.1:23748-24948 GCA_002367375.1 Erythrobacter sp. UBA3075
ATCTGCGCGGGCTTCTCGATCGCTGCCAACAGCTTTTCCGGCCTTGTTATCGTACCGCGCATGGCTTTCGGCATGGCCGAACAGGGGATGCTGCCAAAGTGGTTTGAGAAGGTAAGCCCGCGTTTCCTGACGCCCGCGAATTCCATTGTCTTCTACGGTGTGCTCGCTGCGATCTGCGCAACCTGGGGTGGTTTTCTGGCACTCGCGGCGGCCAGCACTCTCAGCCGCCTGCTGACCTATGTGATTACCGCTGCGGCCCTGCCTGTTATCGAGCGCCGTGAAGGCAAGATAAACCCGGTCCATCTTGTCGTTGCGGTATTGGCGTTTGCAGCCTCGGTCTGGATTGCCAGCCATGCCGACGCCCGCGCGTGGGTCATGTTCCTTGTGTTGATGATTGTCGGCACGGGCCTCTACTTCATCGCCCGGCGCAAAGACGATTCCGTCAACGCGCAAACAGCCTGAGCCATGGCTGATAAATTCGACGCGATAGTTCTCGGCGGCGGGGCGGCAGGGCTGTTCTGCGCGGCACTGGCCGGGCAGCGCGGGCGGCGTGTGTTGGTGCTGGAGAGCGGCGAGAAGGTTGGCAAGAAAATCCTGATTTCGGGCGGCGGGCGCTGCAATTTCACCAATATCGGCGCCGGCCCTGCCAATTACCTCTCCGCCAATCCGCATTTCGCCAAAAGCGCGCTGAGCCGCTACACGCCGCGCGATTTCCTCGATCTGGTCGAAAAGCACGAGATAGCGTGGCACGAGAAGACATTGGGCCAGCTATTCTGCGATGACTCCGCGCGGCAGATCGTTGATATGCTGCTCGACGAATGCGCGGCGGGACCGGGCGAAGTTGTCATCCGTTGCCGCGAAGAGATCGCCAGCGTTTCGCACGACATCGGCGGCTTTGTCGTCACAACGCAGCACGGCACTTTCCATTCGCGGCAATGTGTCATCGCCACCGGCGGCCCCTCAATTCCCAAAATGGGCGCCTCTGACTTCGCCTACCGCCTCGCGCGCCAGTTCGGCCTGAAGATCGTCGGACCACGCCCCGCCCTTGTCCCGCTGACTTTGGGCGGTGAGGAAGTGCTGTTCCGGGAGCTCTCTGGCGTCGCTGCCGATGTCGAGGTGAGCGCAGGTAAAGCGCGTTTTCGCGAAGCCGCGCTGTTCACGCACCGGGGCCTGTCTGGCCCGGCCATCCTGCAAATCTCC
>DFBR01000025.1:0-5570 GCA_002367375.1 Erythrobacter sp. UBA3075
GCGATGCTCACTACACTGGCAGCGAGAAGAAACCTGATTTTCATGTCCCTGAAATCCTTGTCTGGAAGTAACTTGCCCGGAAGAGGGTTGCCGGTTGGATGGCGACCTATGCGAACAGCTTTCTTACAGCTCTGTGACACCGCAAAGTTTTGCGGTCAGAATCCGGACATTTCTTGTGGGTTTGGTATGGTTTCGAAAGCAACTGTTGCTGCGGCGCAACAATTGCAGCCACGTGCGGGCTGATTCAGATGGTCTCGGCGCGAATCGGTTGGGGGTTTTTACGCCAGCCCGATTTCGCGCAAACGCTGCTGCAAGAAGTCATGCGCGGTAATTGCAGCAGGCGGTTCGTCGCCCGGTGCGATGCATTGTTCGAGCGGCTCGATCAGGAAGTCGGGCCGGAAATGCAGGAAAAACGGCATGGAATAGCGTGAGCGCCGCGCCGCCTCACCGCCTGGATTGACGACCCTGTGGGTGGTCGAGCGCAGGCGATGGTTGGTCAGCCGGTCCAGCATGTCGCCGACGTTGACCGCCAGCGCGCCCTTGGGAGGTGCCACCGGCACCCATTCGTCTTGTTTGTTCAAAAGCTCCAGTCCAGCCTCTTCGGCGCCGAGCAGCAAGGTGATGGTGTTGATATCGCCATGCGCCGCTGCACGAATGGCACCTTCGGGGACTTCGTCACCCAGCGGCGGGTAATGCAGCAACCGCATCACCGAATTGCCATCCTCTACCGTCGCTACGAAATAATCGTCGGCCAGCCCAAGGTGCATGGCGATGGCGCGCAGGACAGTGTCTCCGGCTTTTTCGAACTCTGCGAAGAGCTGCTCGAACGTCTCTTGAAATTCCGGGATTTCGGACGGCCAGATGTTGGGTGCCATAACATCGGAGAGCGCATGGCCATCCGGAAGGCTGCGCCCGACATGCCAGAACTCTTTCAGATCATGCACTTCGGCATCCTTGGCGATTTCCGTGCCGAACGGCGTGTATCCGCGCGCTCCGCCGCCGCCTTCGATGTGGTAAGACTGCTTGGTGTCAGCGGGCAGGGCGAAGAAGGCCTTGGCGAGTCCTTCCGCGCGATCAATCAGATCCTGCGGGATGCCGTGATCGCGGACGATGGCAAAGCCGAATTCGGCAAAGCTGTGGCCCAGCTCATCGGAAATTTCAGCGAGTGGTTGATTGAGCGAAATGGAAGCAAGTTCGGACATGGCCCGGTTCCTTTAAAGGGGGAGCAGCAGCCCCGCGAGGGCGGCGCTCATCAGATTGGCCAGCGAGCCTGCCGCCAATGCGCGCAGTCCAAGTTTGGCAATGACCGGGCGCTGGTTAGGGGCAAGACCGCCGGTAACCGCCATCTGGATAGCAATTGAGCTGAAATTGGCAAAGCCGCACAGTGCAAAGGTGACGATGGCGCGGCTGCGATCGGTCAGTTCGGTGCCGGTTAGCGATCCCAGTTCGATAAAGGCGACAAATTCGTTGAGCACGATCTTCGTGCCGAACAGGCCGCCAGCGACCTGTGCTTGCTGCCAGTCCGAAATGCCGATCAGATACATGATCGGGGCAAAGACGTAGCCGAGCAATTGCTGGAAGCTGACATCGGGATAGCCGAACCAGCCGCCGACGCCGCCAAGGATGCCATTGGCGAGCGCTACCAGCGCGACAAACACCATCACCATCGCGCCTACCGCGACGGCGAGCTTCACGCCGGTCTGCGTTCCCTGAGCGGCTGCTTCGATGACATTGGCCGGGCGATGGCCTTCCTCGAAAGTCTCGGCGACTTCGACTTCGTGCGGCTTGCCGCTTTCAGTGAGAGCTGCGGGCCCTTCTGAGCTGATGCGGGCATCGGGCAGCTTGATCTCTTCCATATCGACGCCCGAAAGCTCCGCCGCATCGCGCGCCAGATCGCTTTCGTCGTCGGGCATGATGATCTTGGCCATCAGGATGCCGCCCGGTGCCGACATGAAGGCTGCAGCGAGCAGGAAGGGCACGGCTTCTGAACCGATGAAGCTGGCATAGGCTGCGAGAATAGTGCCTGCGACACCCGCCATGCCCACGGCCATCAGCGTAAACAGTCGGCTGGGCGAAAGCGCGGCGAGATAGGGGCGCACCACCAGCGGGCTTTCGGACTGGCCGACGAAGATATTGGCCGCGCTTCCCAGTGCCTCGACCTTGCTGATCCCGGTAATCCAGCCAATCGCGCCGCCCACCCAGCGCACCAGCCGCTGCATGATGCCCCAGTGATAGAGGATTGAGACAATGGCGGCGAAGAACACGATCACCGGCAGGGCGGCAATCACGAAGGTATTGGTGAAAGGATTGGCATCCATCGACCCGAAGATCGCTTCGATACCGATGACCGAATAGCCTAGCAGCGCGATCACTCCGTTCGACAGGAACTGGATCGCCAGCACGCCCCATTCCATCCGCAGGACAATCAGCGCCATCAACGCCTGAAGGCCAAAAGCCGCGCCGACGACTCGCAATTTGATCCGTCGCTTGCCCGTGGACAACAGGAAAGCGATCAACAGGATCGAGGCGATCCCTGCGAGCGATACAATTTGGGGAGGCACGGCTTCTCCTAGCAAGTGTTGGTCAAGCTCCTTGCCTATTCGCCCGCCGTGTTCAAACGGAAATTGGGAGTTATCCCGCGCCGGGTCTTGCCATCGACCCCTTGCGCGCCATAGCCACGGCGAATGACCGACACCGCTTCGACCGCTCGCACCTTCCCCATGTCCCGCTCACTCTTCGTGATGACACTGCTGTATGGCGGCATGACGGTGATCGCTGGCGTGCTGGCGTTCAAGCAATTCGCCATCGGCCCGTTGAAAGTCGAAAGCGGCATTCTGGCCTTTCTCCTGCTGGTGGTGATTTCCAGTGTTGTTTCGCAGCAACATGGCAAGGCGATGGCTGACCGGCTGGTGCTGTGGGGCTTCCTGCCTCTCGCATTTTCAATCGGGCTGATCTGGCTGGTGCTCGGCTTGCCTGCTTCGCCTGATATGCCGACCGAAAACCTTACCGCTTTCAACACGGTGCACGCGCAAACCCCGCGCATTATGGCTGCGGGGCCGGTCGCCTATGGCGTCTCGCTATTGCTCAATGTGTGGTTGTTCGACCGGCTGCGCGGCAAAGGCAAAGGCGGCGGCATTTGGTTGATGACGCGCGGAGCCATCGCTTCTGCCATCAGTCAGGCGGTTGATACGCTGATCTTCATTACGCTCGCATTCTACGGCGAATTCCCGATCGGTGATCTGCTTGTCGGACAGGCTATCGCCAAGATCGTACTGTCCTTCGTATTGGTGCCGTTCCTGATTGCCGGAGCGGTTGCTCTGGCGAAACGGATGGACGGGGTGGAGGGCAGTCACGCGCCGCAGGAGACCGCATCGTGAGCGGCGAAGACAGGCTGGTTGCGGCGGCACAAGAGGCACGGCTGCGCGCCCACGCACCCTATTCGGATTTTCTTGTCGGCTGCGCAGTCGAGAGCGAGGATGGCGAAATCGCTGTCGGCGCAAACATGGAAAACGCTTGCTATCGTCTTGGTGTATGCGCCGAGCAATCCGCTCTGACGGCAGCGCAACAAGCCTTCGGGCTGGATAAGATAAAGCGGCTCGCAGTCGTCGGCGGGCCGCGCGGCGTTTCTTCCAAAGGAGAGGCTGTGACCCCGTGTGGCGGATGTCGGCAGGCGATTGTGGAGGCTGCTCGGCTGGCGGACACCGATGTCGCGATCATCTGTTGCGACGCGAGCGGCACCGAGCGTTTCTCAACCACCATCGATGCCCTGCTGCCCGCGTCTTTCGCCCTCGACTAGGCTAATACTCCGAAAGTCTCATTCCCATTGAGATGCTTCGGCATGCCTTCTTGTGCTAAAGCCCTGACGGTCGGCGTTTGAGTCGTCCTGAGGTTTAGCAAATTGAAGAGGTTTGTTCGCATGAGGAATCCACTGCAGCAGTTTTCAGTCATCGCCGGTATCAGCCTGCTCGCCGCCTGCGGTGGCTCCGAACCGCAGCCGCCTGCCGAAGAAGAGCGCGAGGCGGCCACTGAAGCGACCGCAAGCGCGGACGTGGCCGAAGCCGAAGCTCCGACAGCCGAGTCTGCTAGCGCCTCCGAAACTGCAACACTCGCCGATTTCACGCCGGATGTTGCGCATGGTGAGGAACTGTTCGTGCAGTGTCAGACTTGCCATGTGCTGGAGGAGGGCGTGAACCGGATCGGGCCGTCGCTCGCCGGGGTCATCGGTCGTCCCGCTGGTGCCGTAGAAGGCTTCAATTACACACCAGCCAATGCGGACAGCGGCATCGTGTGGACGCCGGAAGAGATGTTCCGATATCTTGAAAATCCACGGGCTGTCATCCCCGGCACCAATATGATCTTCGTCGGTTTTCCCGATGGTCAGGATCGTGCCGACCTTGTTGCCTATCTGCAGGCCAGCGCAGCTGAGTAAAACCCTGCTAAGTGCATCGGTCAGACCGGTAAGCACCAATTGCCATGGCGCGCGCCGCGTGACATGCAGCGCTCATGTTTGATCGCCCCGCCACAGACCCGTTTACCGGATCGGTCGATTGGCTGACCGGCACGCTGGTTGGCGATCTCGCCGCGGCGATCTGTGTACTCGCGATTGCCTTTGTCGGGTTTTCGATGCTGACAGGGCGCATTGCCATAAGGCGCGGTTTGCAAGTGATCCTTGGCTGTTTCGTGCTGCTGGGCGCGCCGGTGATTGCGGCTGGTATGCTCGGCCTGCTGCTACCCGGAACGCAGGCGCGGATCGGTCCGGCAGACACGGTTGTGTATGAAGCGGCACCGCGTGAGCCGCTCGAACCGGTCGAGGATCCACGCTGACGTGCCTTCTCCACGCCTGGTGCGAAATTGCGTTCGCCGATAAAGCGCGATAGGCAAGACCATAACTTAATTGAGGGAAAACACGGATGTATCGCAAGATTGTGACGGCACTTATGGCATTGGCCGCGCAGGGCATCGCCGGAGCCGCGCTCGCGCAAATGCAGCCGATTGAATCGGTTGATCCTGACGTGATGCTTCCGTCGCTGGATGCCGAAGCAGTGGCGCCAGCGCTCGCCGTGGTGACGGTCAACTCTCTCGCCCAAATGGATGATGCGGGCAACCAGTTCATCACTGCTTACGTCAGCAATGGCCTGTCTTTCGAAGTCCGCTTTACATCCTGTGCCGAGCCGCTCTCACAAGACTGCAAGGCCATGTATATGATCGCCACATGGGATGCCGTCGATCCAACCTTGCAGGCAAGCCTGGACCAGATGGCGGGTGAATTTCAGATCGAGCGGCCCATTGTCTCCAGCGGTACTCTGCCGGATGGTAAGCCCTACGTTCTGCGCTTTGTCATCGCCGATTATGGCATTCAGCAGGGCAACATCCTGTCGGAATTCTCCAATTTCATCCAGAATGCGACCGATTTCCACAATCGCATTGGAGCCGATGTCCCGGAAAACGCCGAACAATAATTCCGACGTGAGATTTCCCATTGTGGTACTGAAAATGAATATCCGACGAGGTAATTGCACGTAGCTCTAATGTCCGATAGAATTGTCGGTGTAGGGTTTATCTCAGGGGGG
>DFBR01000025.1:5575-6488 GCA_002367375.1 Erythrobacter sp. UBA3075
GGGGGGAATTCATGAAGTTTCGTGCAATCACAGCAGCCGTTGGCGCCATAGCGATGGCGGGATCACTTTCGGTATCCGCTCCCGCGCAGGCGCAATCCGATCCGCTTCTTGGCCAACTGATGCTGACCGGGGCGGGGTTCTGCCCGCGCGGCTGGACAACTGCGGAAGGGCAAATCCTAGCGATCAACACAAATCAGGCGCTGTTTTCGCTCTATGGCACAACCTACGGTGGTGACGGGCGCACGAGTTTTGGTCTTCCCGATTTGCGCGGTCGCGCGCCTATCGGCATCGGTAATGGGCCCGGACTTGCTTCGCAAAACTGGGGCCAGCGCGGCGGTTCGGAAAGCTTCACGCTGAATGTTACGCAGATGCCCTCGCACAACCATGCAGGAACCGTATTGGCGCTGCCATCTGATGCGAATTCGACGCGTCCGGTGCGCAATTATTTCGCCATCGGCACGAACGGGACTCAGGTCTATGCCTCGTCCGCCACGCCACCGACCAATTTCATGGGGGCGAATTCGCTCCGCATTGCGAATACCGGCGGCAGTCAGTCAGTCAACAAGCGTTCGCCCTATCTGGCGATGTACTGGTGCGTCGCGCTCCAGGGGGTTTTCCCAAGCCGCAACTGATGCGCTTTTCGCGCTATCGAATTGGGTAAGGTTGGAGTGATGAATTAGGTATTTGCACCACAGACAAGTCTTCGTTAATACGAATTCCAGATATTTTACAAATGGGGGAATTTATGAAATTTCGTGCTTTGACGGCGGCGGTTGGCGCAATGGCCATGGCGAGCTCGCTTTCGATTTCTGCACCGGCGCAGGCGCAGGTTGATCCTTATATCGGACAGATGATGCTGACAGGGGCAAACTTCTGCCCGCGCGGCTGGTCTACCGCTGAAGGGCAATTGCTG
>DFBR01000025.1:6550-9681 GCA_002367375.1 Erythrobacter sp. UBA3075
GATCTGCGTGGGCGTGCGCCGATCGGCATCGGAAATGGGCCCGGACTTGCTTCGCAAAGCTGGGGCCAACGTGGTGGTTCGGAAAGCTTCACACTGAATGTTACGCAGATGCCCTCGCATAACCATACAGGAACCGTATTGGCGCTGCCGTCTGCTGCGAATTCGACGCGTCCAGTGCGCAATTATTTCGCCATCGGCACGAATGGGACTCAGGTTTATGCTTCGTCCGCCGCTTCGCCGACCAATTTCATGGGCGCGAATTCGCTGCGTATCGCCAATACCGGTGGCGGCCAGTCGGTGAACAAGCGTTCGCCCTATCTGGCGATGTATTGGTGTGTTGCGATGGTTGGGATTTACCCGAGCCGCAGTTGATCTGCTGGATCGGTTGATCCGTTTATCGGGCGCGCCCTTGTCGGCAGCACAAAGAATAAAATAAGGAAGTTCGAAATGAAGAAGTCCGAAAATACGCCAAAAGCGGCATGGAGCGCACCAGTCGTGGTCGATCTCGACAATTCTGCGGGCGACGTTGCAAATGGTTTTGCTGCCGGAACAGATGGCGCGGGCGGCTATTCCACTTCGCTGAGCTGATTGCGCGGGGTCGCAAGACTTCGATCATCTCCTTGCCATTGCTGCACGAAGTGTCAGGATAGCTGCTTGACGACTTAAGTCAGGCGAAGGGGGAGGTATGGCGGAAGAATTACGAAGCGATACGCTATTCGTAGCGCTTACACGCCCGCAAATGTTTGCGGGTGTGACCTTTTCCTTCTTCGTCATCAATGCCATCGTTGCAGTTGAGCTATTCCTGATTTTCAAAAGCTTCTGGGTGCTGCCCATCGCGCTCGTCATTCATGGCATCGGCATGATTGCTAGCTTGCGTGAACCACGCATCGTAGATCTCTGGCTCACCCGCATGCGGCATTGCCCCCGGGTCAAGAACCACGCGCACTGGCGCTGCAATTCTTACGCACCGTGAGCAGGGCAGGGGCAAGCAACCGGGCGCAACTCGCCCGCAAGGAAGTGCCTGCCGGTGCGCACTTGCCCTATGCCCGCCATCTGGACGATGCCACGCTGGAGACGCGCGATGGATTGCTGATCCAGACCATACGTATTGCCGGATTTCATTTTGAAACTGCCGATAGTGAAGAGCTGAACTACCGCGCGACCTTACGCGATGCGATGCTGCGGGCGCTCGGCAATTCGCGCTTTGCGGTCTATCACCACGTCGTGCGGCGGCGCGCTGATGTCTATCTGGAGGGCGATCATCAGGATCGGTTCAGCCAAGGGCTGGATGCCCGCTGGCGGCAACGGCTGGGCGCAAAAAATCTTTATGTAAATGATCTGTTCGTCACCATCGTGCGCCGACCCTTGCAGGGCAATATCGGTATTGTAGAGCGGATCGGGAACTGGTTCGGCAAAAAGCGCAAAAGCCGCAATGCCGCGCTGATTGCTGGCGAGAAACACGCGTTGGACAATGCGCGAGAGGCATTGGTGGCTGCGCTGCGGCAATATGATCCGCGCGTGCTGACACGCTATAACACGCCCGATGGAGAGCGATCCGAGCCGCTCGAATTCATGGGCTATCTCTACAATGCAGACATGCGCCCGATGGCCGTGCCGCACGGTGACCTTGGCCGCCACATACCTGCACGCCGGGTCAGCTTCGGGCTCGACACTGTTGAGCTGGCTCAAGCAGGCCCGATGAAGCGGCGCTTTATGGCGCTGGTCTCGATCAAGGATTATCCGGGTCGCACTATGCCCGGTATGTTCGATGAACTGTATCGCCTGCCGTTCGAACTGGACGTGACGCAAAGTTTTGCTTTCGTCGAACGGGCAGCAGCTTTGGGTCGGATGAATTTGGCGCTCCGGCGGATGCGCTCGGCAGAGGATGAGGCGATTTCGCTGCGGGACGAACTTTCGCTGGCCAAAGACGAAGTCGCGGCTGGCCGCGCGGGCTTTGGGGAGCATCACACGACCATTGCTGTCCATGCAGACGAACTCGAATTGCTCGATGGGCAAGTTGCGGAAGTCATCGCGCTGCTCGCCGACCTTGGCATCAATGCCGTGCGCGAGGATCTGGCGCTAGAGCCGACCTTCTGGGCGCGCTTCCCTGGCAATTTCAAATATGTCGCCCGGCGCGGACTGGTCTCAACCACCAATTTTGCCGGACTTGCGAGCTTGCACAATTTCCCCACTGGGAAGCCGCATGGCAACCATTGGGGCGATGCGGTCACGCTGTTCGAAACCACGGCGGCAGGGCCATACTACTTCAATTTCCACCAGCGCGATCTTGGCAATTTCACCGTCATTGGACCTTCGGGCAGCGGCAAGACAGTGGTGATGAATTTCCTGCTCGCACAGGCGCGCCGCTTCGATCCGCGCATCATCTTCTTCGACAAGGATCGCGGGGCGGAACTGTTTATTCGCGCCATCGGCGGGCAGTATGATCGCCTGTCATCGGACAGGTCGTCCGGCCTGAACCCGCTCCAGCTGGGCGATACGCCAGCCAATCGGCAATTCCTGATCGAATGGCTCGGCCTGCTGGCGGGCAGCGTCGATGAGGAAGAGCTCGACCAGATCCGCGATGCCATCGACACCAATTTCGATCAGCCAATGGAGCGCCGCCGACTGCGCCATCTGGTCGAATTGTTCCGCGGTTCCACTCGCCCCCAGGCGCGTGACCTCCACCACCGGCTGAAGCCATGGTGGGGAGACGGTGAGCGGGCGTGGTTGTTCGACAATGCCCGTGACCGCACCGATCTCGACGCCAAGGCGGTCGGTTTTGACATGACTTCGATTTTGGATGATCCGGCGGCGCGCACGCCTGCGCTGCTGTATTTCTTCCACCGGGTGGAGGAACGGCTCGACGGGACACCAGCCATCATCGTGGTGGATGAAGGGTGGAAGGCGCTCGACGATGACGTCTTCGTTCGCCGGATCAAGGATTGGGAAAAGACCATCCGCAAGCGCAACGGGATTGTCGGTTTCGCCACGCAAAGCGCGCAGGACGCGCTGGAAAGCCGCATCGCCAGCGCTATTATTGAACAGGCCGCAACGCAGGTCTTTATGATCAATCCCAAGGCGCGGGCGGAAGATTACATCAATGGCTTCGGCCTCACCCGCCACGAGTTCGA
>DFBR01000025.1:9722-10287 GCA_002367375.1 Erythrobacter sp. UBA3075
GAAAGCGATTTGCTGACCATTCTGTCAGGCCGCGAAAGCACGGTCCGCTTGTTCGATGAGCTGGTCGAAGAAACCGGGCCAGATCCCAAGAACTGGATGCGCAAGCTGCTGGAAAGGGCCGCTTGATGGCCTGTCCGCAAATCCTCACCGGTAGTGAATTCGTCACACGACTGGTGTCGCATATCGATTGCCAATCGCGCTATCTCGGCAGCTATGGTTACGAGGCGCTCGGCCAGCCCGGCTCGATTGCCGCTACAGCCATGGCGGGGTTGCTGACCCTGTTCATCGCCATCTGGGGCTTTCGGCTGTTGTTCGGGCAGGCGCCTGATGGGCGCGACGTGGTGGGCGATGTGCTCAAGATCGGCATTGTGTTGACGCTGGCGTTCTCTTGGCCCGCCTTCCGTACTGTGGTTCACGACCTGACGCTGGATGGACCCGCGCAAATCGCCGGATCGCTGTCCAATCCCGGCATCGCGGCGACGGGTGGCGGCTTCGTCGAGCGGTTGCAGGGCGTCGATAATGGCATCCTCGCGCTGATCGATCAGGGCACCGGGCGCTGGTCGGG
>DFBR01000073.1:0-6317 GCA_002367375.1 Erythrobacter sp. UBA3075
AAGGTCGCTGGCATCACCAAGGAAATCATGCAGACTGCCATGGAGCAGGCGAAAGCCGGCCGTGCGCACATCCTGGGTGAAATGACCAAGGCGCTGGGCAATTCTCGCGGTGAGGTTTCTCGCCATGCTCCGCGCATCGAAACCATGCAGATCGACAAGGCCAAGATCCGTGACATCATCGGCACGGGCGGCAAGGTCATCCGTGAGATCGTTGCTGAAACCGGCGCCAAGGTCGACATCGATGACGAAGGCGTGATCAAGATCAGCTCCTCCGACAGCGACCAGATCGATGCCGCACGCAAGTGGATCGAAGGCATCGTGGAAGAAGCCGAAGTTGGCAAGATCTACGACGGCAAGGTCGTCAACATCGTCGATTTCGGTGCATTCGTGAACTTCATGGGCGGCAAGGACGGTCTCGTCCACGTGTCCGAAATGAAGAACGAGCGCGTTGAGAAGGTGACCGACGTCGTTTCCGAAGGGGACGAAGTGAAGGTCAAGGTTCTCGAAATCGATCAGCGCGGCAAGGTCCGCCTGTCGATGCGCGTAGTCGATCAGGAAACCGGCGAAGAGCTGGAAGACACCCGTCCTCCGCGTGAGAACAAGCCGCGCGGCGGTGGCGGCGGTGATCGTCGTGGCCCCAGAGGCGGTCGTGATGGTGGCCGTGGTCCCCGTGGTGGCGGCGGTGGCCGTGGCGGCAGCCGTGACGATGGCGGCAAGGACAGCGGCGGTGGTTCTGACCATATGCCGGCTTTCCTCAAGGACGACTGATCGCCGTAAACTGACTAATACCGGAGGGCCGCATGGGAAACTTTGCGGCCCTTCTTGTGTCTGCTACAATTTTCGCTCCAGCCCGCGCTATGTTCGCGCTGCACTTTCGAACCGGGCCGGGGGGTCGCTTTCCCATTGTGATGGAGAGCGAAGATGACAGAACAAATCGATATGGCTGCGGTCGAGGAACTTGCCGGCAAGGTCATCGGCGACGTCGCCGGTGCGCTCAGCTTGTACATGGCCTATCTCGGCGATCAGGCCGGGGTGTTTGATGCGATGGACGAGGCGGGGCCAATTACCTGCGCCCAGCTTGCTGCCAAAACCGGCATGAACGAGAAATATCTGCATGAATGGCTCGGCTCTATCAGTGCCGCTGGCTACGTCACTTACGATGGCGATAAAGACACATTCACGCTGACGCCAGAACAGGCGCTGATCTTTGCCCGCGAGGGTCAGCCCGCCTGTATGCAGGGCTTCATTCAGACGGTCGTTTCGCAATATGAAGCGCAGGAAAAGGCCATCGCAACATTCAAAAGCGGCGAGGGCCGGCCTTGGAGCGACCAGTCGGATTGCTGTTTCTGCGGTACGGATCGCTTCTTCCGCCCAGGCTATGCGGCCAATCTCACGAGCGAATGGATTCCCGCCCTTCAAGGGGTTGAGAGCAAGCTGCAAGCAGGCGCGCGGATCGCGGATATTGCCTGCGGCCACGGATCTTCGTCGATCCTCATGGCCCAGGCCTATCCGCAATCGACCATCTACGGCTTCGACTTTCACGAACCTTCGATTGAGGAGGCGCGGTGCAAGGCTGCCGAGGCGGGCGTGGAAAATGTCCAATTCGAAGTCGCACGGGCGCAGGATTACAGCGGAGAAGATTACGATCTTGTCTGCATTTTTGACGCCTTGCACGACATGGGCGATCCAACCGGTGCAGCGCGCCACATCCGCGAAACGATGAAGGATGACGGCACGTTCATGCTGGTAGAGCCGCTTGCTGGCGACAGCATGGCCGACAACATGCACCCGCTCGGTCAGATATTCTATGCGTTCTCAACAACGGTTTGCACGCCCGCATCGCTGGCGCAGGAAGTGGGGCTCGGGCTTGGGGCACAGGCTGGGCAGGGCCGGTTGACCGAGGTCTTGCAAGAGGCCGGTTTTACCAATGTCCGCCGGGCATCGGAAACACCGACAAATATGGTGCTGGAAGTCACTGGCTGATAAGGGCGGCGCGGTCAGGGCAGATCGCGCCCTTTTATCAGGACTGAGAACCAATGCTCCCACGCGAGGAAATCGCCACCGCAAAAATTCCCGGCGGAGATACGCTGACGCTTGTCAGCCATGGCCGCGACTTCATCATCATGCTCGGCCGGGACGAGCTGATGGGGACGCGGATGCAGTTCAGCGAGGAGCAGCTTGCGCAGCTTACGCTGGAACAGCTGGAAGCCCCCGCGCCGCGCGTGTTGATTGGCGGATACGGGATGGGCTTCACCTATCGCGCCGCGCTGGAAAAGCTGCCGGAAGGCGGGAGCGTGACGGTGGCCGAAGTCGTGCCCGAGATCCTCGATTGGGCGAAGGGGCCGCTGGCTGCGCTCTCTGGTGATTGTCTGGAAGACCCGCGCGGTGAAATTGTGCTCGCAGACGTCGCTGCACTGATTGACGATGCAGGTGATGGCACCACGCCGAAGTATGACGCGATCCTGCTCGACGTGGACAATGGCCCGGACGGCATTGTGCGCGATGGTAATGAACGGCTCTACACCCGCACCGGCATCGCCCGGATGCGCGATGCGCTGAATCCGGGCGGGATCATCGCGATCTGGTCAGCCGCGCCCGATCACAAGTTCACGGGCCGGTTGAAAGATGCGCGGCTGAATGTGGAAGTGCGCAGCGTGCGGGCTCGCCCCAACAACAAGGGCCCGCATCACACCATCTGGTTCGCGCGCAAACGCTAGGCTGTGAAGCGTCGGGCCTGAAATCAGCCTTGCTTCATGCGCAGAGAACCCATGTAGTCCATCTTGCCAACATCTAGTCCTTTCATGCGCAGCAGGGCAAAGGTCGTCGTAGCGTGGAAATAGAAATTGGGTTGGCTGAAACTCAGCAGAAAGTCCTCGCTTGTGAACGGCAGATCGATCTGTCTGGGCGGAAAAGTGAACCGCGTTTCGCCGCCAATGAAGCTGTCGACTTCACCCTTGGAAAGCGAGCGAAGAGTGTTTTCCGCAGCGCCCAGATTGAGCCGCATTTGCTCGAGCTCGGTTTCGGGCTCGCTCATGTCGGGTGAAAAGCTGCCCTTGCGCACGCCCTCTATCGCTCCAACCGAATGCATCACCATGCTCTTCACCTGATAGGCAAAGGGGAGCATATCCTCGGCAAGTCGCAATCCCGCGAGTTCGGCTTCCGGTATGTCGCAAGCCTTCGCCTTTTCGATCCAGCCTTGCCCGGCGCCAAGCATCTGGATCATTGTCGGGATGGTGGCTTCGTAGAGGGAAAAGGACATGCGTATGAAGCTCCTTGAGGTCACGCAGAGGTGCGCGATAAGACTTGCTGCCACCCGCCGAGCGGGTGCGGCAGAAATCGGAAATTGACGAATTCCTGCTCGGAAGTCGAAGCGAATCAACTCATTCAGGCAATTGCGGCTGCTCTTACGCGAATTCATGTTACAATTTCGCATCTTGGCACAATGATTTGCACTCAAAGCAATTGCGTGAGACACTTTGTGTGAGCACGCCGGTTGCCTTCTGCCATTTTATTGCGCGACTGGTCTTACGCATCTACGCCAAAGGGGGGTGCCGATGGACGTTGACAGAGATGCCATGATCGATGATCTCAGTGCGATCCGGGACGCGGAGGGATTCGTAGAACTGCGTGCAGCGATCATGCGCGCCCTTGCACTGTGTAGCATAGAAGTGGCGTATTTCGTCGCGCCGCTAACACGCGACGCGCGAATTGAACCCGTCCTGTTTACGATTGGCCTGCCGGAGGTTTCGCAACGGCATTATCGTGAGCGTATCCGTCTTGCCGATCCATTGCCCATGATGTCCACCCAGTTCAGCAATGCATTTGTCTGGCCAGACGATATCGAGCCGGAAAAACTAACGAAGTATGAGCGGCGCTATACCAAGATTGGTGTGTGGTTTGGTTTGCAGCGGGGCATTGGCGTTGCTTGTTATGGACCGGAAGGGCGGACTGGTTTCCTAGGGGTCGGGTGGCCCCACGAAGAAACACCATCCGACGAGATCAAACTGGCGGTGCATCAAGTCGGGCAGACTTCGTTCCAGCGCTATTGCCAGCTATTCCTAAGAGGCTCCGAGATCACGCCGCTTTCCCAGCGAGAGCTTGAGGTGTTGGGCTGGATGTGCTCGGGCAAGAGCAATCCAACGATGGCAGAAATCATCGGCATCTCGCGCTCCTCGATCGATGCTTATATCCGCAGAATTTTTGCGAAATTGCAGGTTTCGGACCGCACTGCGGCCTGCGTTCGCGCGCAGTCACTGGGGCTGGTGGTGAGCGATGAATTGGCGAAGTTGACCGAGGAAGCAAGGCAGCGCGACGATCCGAGTCCCTGATGCGGCAATTCGCTCCTGAAATGTAAATCAGGATAAAATGGTAACGTTCAAGCGATCGCGTGACATGACCCCATGATCGCCTGCACTTATATGCGGCTGACAGGTGTTGGTGGGCCTTCGGGTCGCACCGTGGATCAACCAATATCTGGGCGTCTCGGGACCCACATCCGGGACGCCAACCTTCCTACGGCAAGTTGCAGAAGGCTTGTCGGGGAATATTCCTGAACGCCCTTCCCGGAGCCCCCCTCCGAGGAGGGCGTTCTTTTATGTGCATTGCAGACAAGAAAAAACCCGCAGCGTTGGTAGCAACGCGGCGGGTTCTTTCTTGCCTGTATAGGGCGCCTTGTGTTTGGCCTTTAGCGGACGCGTGGGCCGCCAAAGGGCAGTGGCGGCGGGGGACGGCGAGCACCGCGCGGTAGCTGTGCCTGATAGGCCCGACCGCAATGTTCCACGCAATAGGGGAAACCGGGATTCACTTTCTCTCCGCAGAAGTGGAAGTCCGCTTCACCCGGATGCCCCATCGGCCAGCGACATACGCGATCATTCAGGTCGAGCAGGCTGGTCTTGTCGGCAATGTCAGGGCTTGGCTTGGCCGGCACCAGACGGCGCGGGGGCGCGGGCGGGATCGGCGGTTGCTGGTCGCCTGGACCCTGACGCAGGAAGCCACCCGGGCCGTATGAAACGATCTTCGGCAGATCGTTCTGCTTGTTGGGCATCGGTTGGCTCTGATTGCTCGGAGTAGCAGCGGCGGGCCGAGCTTCTGTCTTGGGCGCGGAAGGTGCGGCGCTGCGAGTAGCAGGAGCGGGCCTCTTCGCCGCTGGTTTGGCCGCTGGCGCGGCCTTCTTCTTGGGCGCGGCCTTCTTCTTTTCCTTGGCCTTCACCGGGCTTGGACGCGCTTTCAGCCCCAGCCGATGCGCTTTGCCAATGACTGCATTGCGCGACACGCCGCCCAGCTCTTCTGCGATCTGGCTGGCGGTTGATCCGCCTTCCCACATCTTGGTGAGCGTTCCAATGCGATCTTCCGTCCAACTCATGCAATCATGTCCAATCGTGTTTGCGCACCAAGTGGCGCGCCGTAATTCTTGCCAGCCCCATCATGCTTGCAAGCTTGGCTTGCTCAAGATAGGCGCGCACCCATGCTAGAACAACCGCCTCAGACCGCCGGAATGGCCGAAGCCAATTCCGCCGAATTGATCGGCACCGGAAATGGTGCCGTGCGCCAGTTCCCGCCTAAGGGGGAGCCCCAGATCACCGGGATCAACCGGATCGGGCTGTGGAGCCTTTATATTAAGGAGATTCGCCGCTTTCTCAAGGTGCAGACGCAGACTGTTTGGGCCCCGGCGGTCACAACCTTGCTGTTTCTGGTGATTTTCACCGTGGCCATGGGCCGTGGAGGGCGCGAA
The DNA here is from genome assembly GCA_002367375.1 of Erythrobacter sp. UBA3075. Classification (GTDB taxonomy): domain Bacteria; phylum Pseudomonadota; class Alphaproteobacteria; order Sphingomonadales; family Sphingomonadaceae; genus Alteraurantiacibacter. The sequence continues at coordinate 5,732 of DFBR01000073.1, forward strand.
GTCCTTGGCGTGCCGTTCGGAACATTCGTTGCGCCCGGCCTCATCATGATGGGCATGATGCAAAACGCTTTTGCCAATTCCAGCTTCAGCCTGCTGGCCGGGAAGATGCAGGGGACGATCATCGACCTGTTGATGCCGCCGATATCAAACGCCGAACTGATGCTGGGCATTGTGGCTGCTGCCGTCACTCGCGCGGTGCTGGTGGGCAGTGCGGTTGCGCTGGCGATGTGGCTTTATCCCGGTGTCGCGTTGAATGTGGCGCATCCGTGGGCCGTGGTGTGGTTCGGCCTGATGGGCGCGACCATGCTGGCGCTGTTCGGTTTTCTGGTCAGCATCTGGGCGGAGAAATTCGATCACAACGCGGCGATCAGCAATTTCATCGTTGCCCCGCTCAGCCTGCTTTCAGGCACGTTCTACGTCATTTCGAATCTGTCGCCGTTCTTCCAGATGATTAGTCGTGCCAATCCGTTTTTTTACATGATTTCGGGCTTCCGCTACGGCTTTCTGGGCGCGAGCGATATCGGCAACACCAACGAGGCCGTGCTGGGCGCGGCTGTTGGTGTTGGCGTGTTGAATATTGTGCTGG
>DFBR01000073.1:6360-7009 GCA_002367375.1 Erythrobacter sp. UBA3075
CGCGAGTGTTTCAATGCGTCAGGCTGCGGCGCAGGCGATAGCGCCCGCCGCGAAAATCCTCGAACAATTGCGAGACCTGCGGATGGTCGATCGGTTCGCCATCCTTGTCCATCAGCAAGTTTTGCTGGCTGACATAGGCGACGTAGGAACTGTCATCATTCTCGGCCAGCAGATGATAGAATGGCTGATCGCGCCGTGGCCGCTGCCCTTCGGGGATTTGTTCATACCATTCGTCCGAATTGGCATAGACCGGATCGATATCAAACACGACGCCGCGAAAATCATGGCTGCGGTGCTTTACGACATCACCAATCGCAAAGCGAGCGCGCGAACGGCGCGGGGCATCGACGAAACGGCCTGCTTGTGAAGAGTAGAATTCCGAACGATCCATAGGTCGAATATAGGCATGAGACGCGTCTCAACAAGACAGCCTTTGGCCCAATCACCCGAATTCGCCCGGATAGGCCAAGCAGGGACTTGGCAAGCTGCTAGCCATCCGCTAACTGCCGCGCTCCCAAAAGGCCGGGCGGGAGTTACCGCACGTCCATCTCGCGGAGAGGTGCCGGAGTGGTCGAACGGGGCAGTCTCGAAAACTGTTGAGCTCCTATGGGGTTCCGAGGGTTCGAATCCCTCCCTCTCCGCCATTCAT
>DFBR01000109.1:0-1024 GCA_002367375.1 Erythrobacter sp. UBA3075
CATCTGGAACAGTGCAAAGGTGCTCTCAGGCAGGGTCATGCCTTCGCGCAAGATGCTCAGCCCGATCAGCATCCATTTCTCACCATTGCCGATAACGCCGCCCACACTGTCGCCGAAAGCGAGCGTATATCCGACCACGATCCACAGAACCGAAGCGAGGCCAGCCACAGCGGCAACTTGCAGCATGACGGACAGGAAGTTCTTCGCGCGCACCAATCCGCCGTAGAACAGTGCCAGTCCTGGCAGCGTCATGAGTAAGACCAGCGCGCTGCATACGAGGATCCACGCGGTGTCGCCGGGATCGTTCTGCGCGATATTGGTCAACCCTTGCGCGGACGCCGTTTGCGGCGCGCCAACCAACGCCATCAAGACAGTCAATGCGATAACCGATTTGCGAAACATTCCGTACCCCCAAAGGCCCGCTCTGGAGGCGGGATTGCGTCGAGAGCGGGTGTTAAGGCAGGTTCATATCGTCAGGCAAGGTAAGGAGCCTGTTGCGGCGACTCTTTCCACCACGCTAAGACTGCTGGCATGATCCGTAACGCTGTACTCGCCATTGCCGCCGCGACTCTTCTTGCGCCAGTTTGTGCTGCCGCACAGGATGGCGAAGTTCCCTATTGGGCCAGTATCTCTGCTGAAGAGGCCAACATGCGGGTCGGTCCGGGCGAACAGTTTCCGATCGACTGGGTGTATGAGCGGCGCGGGCTGCCGGTGAAGGTCATCCGCCGCCTTCAGGGCTGGCGCCGTGTGCAGGAGCCAGACGGTACCGAGGGCTGGATTTTCTCTGGCCTGCTGAGTGATCGGCGCACAGCCATGGTCACCGGCGAAGAGCCCGCTGCCATGCGTGAAACCGGCGCGGAGGACGCATCGCTGCGCTGGAAGCTTGAGCCCGGCGTTATCGGCGGGCTTGGCGAGTGCGCCGATGGCTGGTGCGAACTCAATGTCGAAGGCCATCGCGGCTGGGTCTCGCAAGACCGCTTGTGGGGAGCTGGCGAGCCTTAATCGCATACGAAAAAGGGCGACC
>DFBR01000109.1:1228-2432 GCA_002367375.1 Erythrobacter sp. UBA3075
AGCGAGATAGCGATCGTCTCACCATCTTCGGTGAGCGAGCTGTAGGTGCCGGCATTGGAAGCGGCGGCTTCGGTTTCTTCGCCTTCATCGATCACGGCTTCGGTCGGCTCATCAGCGTCACCGCCACAAGCGGCGAGGGTGAGCGACGCGGCGATTGCGCCGGTGATTGCAAAAGTCTTTTTCATGATAACTCCCTTGGTGTTGTTCTGGTTTGGTAATGTGAATGCAGTGACCCGGCCAGCAGATCAAGCTTCAATTGCAATCAGGCGAGCTCGACCGCCACGGCAGTCGCTTCTCCGCCGCCGATACACAGGGATGCGACGCCGCGCTTCTTGCCCTGCTGCTTAAGCGCATTGATGAGCGTGACGATGATCCGCGTGCCGCTGGCACCGATTGGATGGCCCAGCGCAGTGCCGCCGCCGTTTACGTTGATTTTGTCATGATCGATGCCGATGTCGCGCATGGCGAACATAGCGACGCAGGCGAATGCCTCGTTCACTTCCCACAAATCGACATCGTCGACGCTCCAGCCTGTTTGTTCGAGCAGCTTCTGAATTGCGCCCACGGGTGCGATGGTGAATTCCTCTGGAGCCTGCGCATGCGCGGTAAGGCCGATGAGAGTCGCGACCGGAGTCAGCCCCTTGGTCTCGGCAACGCTCTTGCGAGTGAGCACAACGGCGGCCGCGCCATCGGAGATAGAGGAGGAAGTGGCAGCAGTGATTGTTCCGTCCTTCGCGAAGGCAGGTCGCAGCTGCGGAATTTTGTCGGGCTTGCCCTTGCCGGGCGCTTCATCGGTATCGACCGTCACATCTCCGCGGCGCGTTGAAACGGTGACGGGCACCACTTCATCGGCAAAAGCGCCGCTTGCGATGGCCGCATTGGCGCGCTCGAGCGAGGCGATCGAGTAATTGTCCATTTCCTCACGGGTAAGCTGGTACTTGTCCGCCATATCCTGCGCGAAAGTGCCCATCGCGCGGCCTTCTTCATAGGCATCTTCCAACCCGTCAAGGAACATGTGGTCGTAGGCTTTGTCATGCCCGATGCGCGCGCCGGAGCGGTGCTTTTTCAGCAGATATGGCGCGTTGGTCATGCTTTCCATGCCGCCAGCAACAATGGTGTCGACATTGCCAGTGGCGAGGGCTTCTGCCCCCATGATGACGGTTTGCATTCCGCTGCCACACACCTTGTTCACCGTGGTCGCCTG
>DFBR01000109.1:2498-4260 GCA_002367375.1 Erythrobacter sp. UBA3075
CCAGCAGGCAGCACGCAGCCCATGTACACGCGGTCCACATCCTCGCCAGCAACGCCAGCGCGTTCCATCGCGGCCTTGACCGCAGTTGCGCCGAGATCGGTCGCCGCCACATCAGCCAGCGCGCCTTGCATCGCGCCCATTGGAGTGCGGGCATAGGACAGGACGACAATCGGATCGCTTTCATTGAATGCTGGCATGGGGGCGGGCCTTTTTTTGCAAAATTGGATGTCTTGTTCGGCGTCCGTTTAGATTTTCGCTGCAACGAATGCAAACGCCGAGCGTTGCCAATACGAATGCATAAAAACCAATTACAGGTGTCGCAATTGTCCGTAAATCTTAATCAACCCGCCCAGCTCAAGACCATGCTGGAAGCGCAGCGAAAGGCATTCGTTGCGGCACGACCAGAACCGCTCTCCACGCGGCGCGACCGGCTTGACCGTGTCATCGCCTTGCTCGCCGATAACGACAAGGCGCTGTGCGATGCCATGAACGAGGATTATGGCAATCGCTCCGAAGTCCAGAGCATGTTGACCGATGTGCTGGTGTCCATCCGCTTCGCCAAATATTGCCGAGGAAAGATGGCGCATTGGGCCAAACCGGACAGTAGGTCGGTCCAGTTTCCGCTCGGCTTGTTGGGCGCCAAGGCAGAGGTCCGCTACGAACCGAAAGGCGTCATCGGCATCATCAGCCCATGGAATTTTCCGGTGAACCTCGCCTTCGGTCCGCTGGCGCAAGTGCTGGCAGCGGGCAATCGTGCGATGATTAAACCGAGTGAATTGACGCCGCATACCAGCGATTTAATCGCGGAATTGATCGGCACGAATTTTGATGCGGAAGAAGTGACGGTGGCGACCGGCGGTGTCGATGTGGCGCAGGCCTTCTCAGCTCTACCATTCGATCATCTGGTCTTTACCGGCTCAACTGCGACAGGGCGCAAGGTGATGCAGGCGGCGGCGGAGAACCTCACTCCAGTAACCTTGGAGCTCGGCGGGAAGAGTCCGGCGATTATCGGACGCAGCGCCGATCTTGAGCGGGCCGGAGGACGGATTGTGACCGGCAAGATGATGAACGCTGGCCAGATATGTATCGCTCCTGATTACCTTCTCGTTCCAGAAAGCATGGAGGACGGCATGATCGCCGCGCTCGAACTGGGCGTGATGGATCAATACCCGGCCATGCGCGATAATTCCGATTATGCGAGCGTGATCGACGCCAGCAAATATGCGCGGCTGCAAGAATTGGTGAGTGACGCCCGCGACAAAGGCGGGGACGTCGTTGAGATTAACCCGGCGGGCGAGGACTTCTCTGCCAGCAACGCGCGCAAGATGCCGCTGACCCTCATCCGCAATCCGTCCGATGATATGAAGGTGATGCAGGAGGAAATCTTCGGTCCGGTCCTCCCGCTAAAGACTTATCGCAATGTCGGCGAGGCCATTGAATTCGTGAATGGCGGGGAGCACCCGCTGGCCCTCTATTACTTCGGTAGCGACTCTGAAGAGTGTGAAGCGGTTCTTTCGCGGACCATTTCCGGCGGCGTCACCATCAACGATGTTATCTTCCACAATAGCGCCGAAGACCTGCCCTTTGGCGGCGTGGGAGCAAGCGGCATCGGGGCATATCACGGCCCAGAAGGTTTCCGCGAATTCAGCCATGGCCGCGCGGTCTACACGCAGCCAAAGATCGATGTGGCCGGACTGGCGGGCCTTAAGCCGCCTTACGGAGAGCGGGCGCGTAAGATCTTGAAGCTGATGGCGCGTAAGTA
>DFBR01000231.1:0-799 GCA_002367375.1 Erythrobacter sp. UBA3075
TTCTGATCAGGCGACGGAGCTCCTTTCGGATAGGGGTTTGAAATTGGACTCCGGCGCGCTCCCAAGCGCCGGGGTCCTTTTGTATTTGAATACGGTTTGTTGGCGTGGATAATGGCTTGCATGGGGATCGAGCAATGAACGCATCGCGGTTAAGCGGGATCGGCACGGCCATATGCGCCACGGCTGCGATGCTGAGCGCATGTGGCGGCGAGGACAATGTATCGAGCGTGCCTGTCGCGAGCGCACCCAGCGCCACGCCATCGCCGACCGGCGGGAGCTGGCAGCTTGTTTGGTCCGACGAATTCGACGGGGCTGCGCTCGATGCCACGCGCTGGAACATGATCACCGATTGTTGGGGCGGAGGCAATCGGGAGCAGCAATGCTACACCGCGCGGCCGGAGAACGTCTCCATTCAGGGCGGCGTCCTTTCCCTCACCGCGCACGAAGAAAGTCATACCGGCGACGCATGGCCCGCGCATATTAAGCCTTTCCAAGCCAACCCGAACGAACAGCGCACCCAGCCATTCACGTCGGGCAAGGTAACCACGGCTGGCAATGTCAGCTGGCTTTATGGCCGCTTTGAAATGCGCGCGCGTCTGCCGCAGGGGCAGGGTACCTGGCCTGCATTCTGGATGCTGCCGGAAGATGAAGACTTCGGCGGCTGGCCGCTTTCGGGCGAGATCGACATTTTCGAAGCCGTCAATCTGGGCGTTGAATGCGACAGCTGCGAACCGGGCGGTGAGCAGTCAGTGCTTGGCACGCTGCATTTTGGCGATGCGCCTCCGGGCAATGTCTATCG
>DFBR01000231.1:830-2581 GCA_002367375.1 Erythrobacter sp. UBA3075
GATCTGGGAAGAGGGCCGCTTTGCCTGGACTATCGATGGCGAATCCTTCGGAATGATCGAAGCGTCCGAGTGGTATACGGCTGCCAGCGCTGAGCCCAATGTACCATTCAACCGGCCCTTTCACCTGATCCTGAATTTCGCAGTTGGTGGCAATTGGCCAGAAACCACTTCGCTTGGCGGCGTCTCGACAGACGGCTTCCCCAAGCAGATGGAAGTCGATTGGGTGCGTGTATGGCAATGTGATGCAGACGCCTCTACAGGTCGCGGCTGTACCGGGGGGATGTGAAGTGGCTCGCAGGCGCCAATCCGTAACTATCAAGCATGTCGCAGCGGATGCGGGGGTTTCCTTGCAAACCGTCAGCCGCGTGATCAACAACGAGGCCAACGTCCGGCCCGAAATGAAGCGCCGCGTTCAGGCTTCCATCGATAAGCTGGGTTACGTCCCATCTATCGCGGCACAACGCATGAGCGGATCGCGGTCTTATTTGATCCTCGCTCTCAATGATCGTGAGCGCACGATTGAGGACTGGCGCGCACGCGAAGGGCGCGACTGGGTCGATCAGATGCTGCTTGGCGGCATGCTGAAATGTGCCGAATATGGATATCGCCTGATTTTCGAGCTGGTCGACACGCATAGCGACCATGTGGAACGCGAATTGAACGCGGTAATCGCTGCAGTGCAGCCCGATGGCGTGATCCTGACGCCGCCGCATTCGGACAACAAGCTGATTACCGACTTGCTAGAGGCATCGGGCATTCGCTTCGCGCGCATCGGATCGCGCGCCAATGGCGGCAATATTTCGCTGACCATGGGCGATGACGAGCTGGCCGCGATGGCCACCCGGCACTTGCTGGACAAGGGTCACACGCGCATCGCCTTCATCGCCGGTTCGATGGAATATGCGATCACCCAATGGCGCAAGGATGGCTGGAAGTCGGCCATGCTTGCCGCAGGCCTGCCAACAGAAGGCTTGTGCGGGATCGGTGATTTTTCCTACAAATCGGGCGATGTGGCAACGCGCGCCTTGCTGGCCATGGCCGACCGGCCCACGGCGATTATCGCAGGCAATGATCAGATGGCGATGGCGGCCAATGCTGTCGCGCATGAGCTGGGGATGCGGGTGCCCGGCGACCTATCAATCATCAGTTTCGACAACACGCCTGTTGTCCGCTTCGTGCAGCCGCCACTTACAGCGATAGACCAGCCGGTGGCCGAGACAGTCAGCCAAGCAGTCGAATTGCTCATAAAGGCCAATCGCGGCGAGGATATGCCGCCCATGCCAGTGGTAGTTGAAGGCGGCCTGGTTGAGCGCCAGTCGGTTTCTTCGCCGCCCCGCTCGACCCGTGATGACGGATAGCAGCAGCGCTGCGCCGGTGGGCGAACAGTTGCAATCGCGCCGGTTTCTGTTGCTTTACGCGCTTGCAGTTGCTGGCGGTGCCATTGCCTATGTGCCGTTCCTGACCATCTTACTGCCGGTTCGGGTTGAAGGCATGGCAGACGATCAAAGCGTCGCCTGGCTGGCCTATATTGCTTTTGCCGGAGCCATTGCCGCCAGTTTAGCGAACATTGCTTTTGGCTGGCTGTCCGACATTACACGCAACAGGCGAGGCTGGGTGCTTGCGGGTCTTGTGCTCAGCTCGACCTTGCTCATCGTGCTGGCGAGTGCGCGCAGTCTGCCGATGATCATCGGCTTGCTGGTGGCATGGCAATTGGCCCTGAACATGATGCTCGGCCCGCTTGCCGCATGGGC
>DFBR01000231.1:2684-3711 GCA_002367375.1 Erythrobacter sp. UBA3075
CGCATGTGGGTGGCCCGGCTGCTGGTGCAGATCGCAGAGGCTGCGCTGTTTGCATATCTGTACATCTGGCTGCGTTCAATTTCGCCGCAGATCGGCGACAATGATGCAGCGCAGGTGTTCGGCATCGTGTTGCTTCTTGCCGTGCCGGTGACCATGTGGACCGGGCGCTGGGCGGACAGAAAAGACCGGCCGATCCTGCCATTGGGCGTGGCCGCCGGGGTCAGCTCCGCAGCGCTGCTGGTGATGGCAATTGCCCCTGACATCACCATCGCGCTGATCGGCTATGCGATATTCGGGCTGGCAGCGGGCGTCTTCCTCGCGCTGCACTCTGCCCAGACATTGCGCGTGTTGCCGCGCCCACAGAACCGTGGCCGAGACCTGGGCCTGTTCAACCTTACCAACACCACGCCATCGCTGATTATGCCTGCCTTGACGCTGACGATGGTACCGACATTCGATTTTGCCGGACTGTTCGTCGCACTCGCGGTTCTCGCGGCTATCGCATGCCTGCTGTTGATGACCGGGCGAACTTCCAAATAGGCGCTTGCCTTGCTCCATACGCCGTGTAAAACCCTCCTTTGAGAACGTTCCCAATTCATGAGGAAACTATGCGGGTAGGGGTTACTTTGCGAGCGATCGCAGCGGCGACGGCACTGAGTTTGAGCGTGGCGGCGTGCGATGCGTTGCCATTTGGGGAGCCGGTGACGATTGCCGAATCTGCAGTTTCGTACGCTGATGAGGATGCCTTTATCGCTGATCTGGTCTCGCGCATGTCGCTTGAGCGTAAGATCGGCCAGCTGATTCAGCCACAAATCAATTCCTTCACGCCCGAAGATATGGAGCGCTATCGCTTCGGCAGCTATCTCAATGGCGGCAACGGCGGCCCTTATGGCGATGAATTTGCCGAAGCCTCCGAATGGCTGCGCTATGCCGACGAGATGTACGAAGCCTCGATTGAGCCTCTCGATGAGGGCGAGCCGATTATCCCGACGATGTGGGGCACCGATGCTGTGCACGGACACACCAA
>DFBR01000131.1:0-665 GCA_002367375.1 Erythrobacter sp. UBA3075
GAGCCTGCGAGGCGCGGCAAATTCATGCTGCCGATGGCCCATGCAGTCACGCGCTGCGATCTTTCGGCACCAGAGCTGGAATGCGAAGCGACGGCGATTCTGGGCAATTGGAGCCGGGTCTTTTATGTCAGCCCGCGCGCGGTCTATTTGTGGACCGGTGCCACCCGCTATGACGACAACATCGCCGACGGCCAACTGTTTCGTCTGCCGCTCGACGGTTCTCGCCCCGGCTCTGTGCCGGTTGAAGGCGCGCCGATTGACCAATTTTCCTTCACCGAAGACCGCGACGATGGCGTGCTACGCGTCGTTCTTCGCGCCGATGGTAATGGTGAGGGCATGTGGGGCAGCGAGTTTTCCAGCGGCGATCTGGGCTTGCTGACAATCCCGCTTGGCAGCTTCACCGATGGATCGGAACGTATCCCGCAACAGGCCATGCGTGAACTTCCTCCCGTGGAAGGCTGGCGCTTCCACAACCGTTTCGTGGGTGACTACCTGCTCTACGCTGCGGGCAATTACGGCCATGAAGCCGATGCCAGCTTCCTCTACGCCGCGCCTGTCGATGGCCGCGCCGCGCAGCGGGTGGATCTGGAACACGGCGTCACCCGGTTTGACGTCATGGGGTCGGACGCCATCGCTATCGGGCCGGGCAGCGACAATGCGCTGGG
>DFBR01000131.1:780-4427 GCA_002367375.1 Erythrobacter sp. UBA3075
GCGGTGGTGAGTTTCTTGGCAATGCCTCGGCGATCTTCTTCCTGCGCCGCGACAATCGCGAATTCACTCCGGCAGGCCATCTGATCAGCCGCGCGAAAGCTGGCCGCGATGACTATTGCGTGGCCTCCTGCGTGGACTGGTACGGCAACGCCCGCCCGATTTTCCTCGGCGGCCGCATCTTCGCGCTGATGGGCTACGAACTGGTTGAAGGCCGCATGGACGGCAGCGATATCGACGAAGTGCGCCGCGTGAGTTTCATGCCGCGCAGCCGTCCACAAGACTAGCCCACCGGTTGACCCGCAGCGCGGCGGCGCGCAACAGGCGTTCGCAACGATAACGCAGCAGGGAAACGCGCGCCATGTTCTCACTCGAAGGAATGAATGCTCTTGTCACCGGAGCCAGTGGAGGGATTGGCTCGTCCATCGCCCGCGCGCTCGCATCGCAGGGTGCGCGGCTGGCGCTGTCCGGCTCCAATGGCGATAAGCTGCGCGCTTTTCGTGAGGAATTGAACGAGAGTTACGCGCATCACGACCACGATGGTCATGTCGAGATTACCTGCAATCTGTCCGACACCACGCAGGTCGAGGAATTGGTGCCAGCCGCCGTTGATACGCTGGGCGGGATCGATATTCTGGTGAACAATGCCGGCATCACGCGCGACAATCTCGCCATGCGGATGAAGGATGATGAGTGGGATCAGGTGATCCGCATCAATCTGGAAGCTGCCTTTCGCCTGATGCGTGCGAGCGTGCGCCCGATGATGAAGGCGCGCTTCGGGCGGATGATCAACATCACCAGCGTCGTGGGCACCACCGGCAATCCGGGGCAGATGAACTATGTGGCGGCCAAAGCGGGCCTCGTCGGCGCGTCCAAAAGTCTGGCGCAGGAAGTCGCCAGCCGGGGCATCACAGTCAATTGCGTGTCGCCCGGCTTTATCCGAACTGCCATGACCGAAGCGCTCGATGACAAGCAGAAAGACGCGATCAACGCCCGCATCCCGATGGGCCGCATGGGCGAGGGCGACGATATCGGCGCTGCTGTGGCCTATCTGGCATCGAAAGAGGCAGGATATGTGACGGGCCAGACCATTCACGTGAATGGCGGCATGGCCATGTTATCTTAGCCTCAAGCGCCGGCGGGGCCATCCGGCCCCTTGGCTATCCTCGCTTCCAGCCAGCAGAGCTGGCATCGCTGCGCGCGCGCGGTCGCGCTTGCCGCCCGTTTGGGCGGTTCGCACTAAAAAGATAGCACTAGCTCGGGTCGAAGGCCCGCAAGGCCGATGGGCCGCCCGGACCGGCCCCGCAGCGAAGCGAAGGGAATAGCCGGGAGGACGCAGCCGCGTATGCGGCTGCATGAGACAAAAATCCCCACTTTTCCCCAGCGAAATCCGTCTCTCGCATCCGTTCCCTTGCCCGTATTGGCACCTGCGCTAAGGGTAACTCAGCAATTTACCGGCGCTGGCAGGCGATTCCGGGGTTTCCCGGTCACCACCACGCACGAATGGGGAATGTTTGGTCATGAAAGTCACCATTGAGCGCGCAGAGCTGCTTCGCAGCCTGTCCCACGTCCAGTCTGTGGTGGAGCGGCGCAACACTATTCCGATCCTCTCCAATGTGTTGATCGAGGCAGAGGCTGGTGGCCATGTCCGCATCATGGCGACCGACCTCGATTTGCAGGTAATCGACAATTTGCGCGCCAACTCGGTCGATGCTGAAGGCTCGATCACCGTCTCCGCGCATCTGCTGTTCGATATCGCCCGTAAGCTGGCCGATGGCAGTCAGGTGAGCCTGGAAACGGGTGACAACCGTATGACGATCAAGGCCGGGCGCAGCCGCTTCTCGCTGCCAACTCTGCCGCGCGACGATTTCCCGGTAATCGTCGAAGGCGATCTACCGACCAGTTTCGAATTGCCTGCGAAGACGCTGGCCGAGATGATCGACCGCACGCGCTTTGCCATCAGCACCGAGGAAACGCGCTATTACCTCAACGGCATTTTCCTGCATGTGGCAGACGATGATGGCGGCGTGCTGAAGGCTGCGGCAACCGATGGTCACCGCCTCGCACGCTTCACCATTGCGCGCCCCGAAGGCGCCGAAGGAATGCCCGACGTGATCGTGCCGCGCAAAGCCGTGGCAGAGCTGCGCAAGCTGCTCGAAGAAGCGACCGAGGGCAATGTCCAGATCGATCTCAGCCCGTCCAAGATCCGCTTCACGCTGGGCGGCGAGGGCGGGGTGGTCCTGACCAGCAAGCTGATCGACGGGACGTTCCCCGATTACAGCCGTGTGATCCCGACCGGTAATGACAAGCTGCTAAAAGTAGACCCGAAATCGCTGTTTGCCGGTGTTGACCGTGTGGCGACCATCGCCACCGAGAAGACTCGCGCGGTGAAAATGGGCCTCGACGCTGACAAGGTGACACTCACCGTCACCAGCCCGGACAATGGCAATGCGGTGGAAGAGGTCAGCTCGCAATATGGCTCGGACGCGATGGAGATCGGCTTCAACGCGACCTACCTCAAGGACATCCTCGCCCAGCTCAACAATGATACGGTGGAATTGCACTTCGCCGATGCCGGAGCGCCAACGCTGATCCGCGAAGACGAGAAGAGCCCTGCGCTTTATGTGCTGATGCCGATGCGGGTGTGATCCATGCGGGTCACCCCGGAACAAGTCCCCGGAACAAGTCCGGGGTGACGATTAGTCTGATGTTGCCCTGATCATCGCTTCGATATCGACGAATTTCTCCCTCGGCGCGCCTTCGCGTGCGGCCGCAGCCTCGGCTTCCTCGATCTTCTTCCAGTCCTTGAAAGTGACCACATCCAGCCCGCGCTTGGAAGCCAGTTCATCAAACCCCTCGCGGCCCTGTTTGCGGGTCTTGCCGAGTATCCCTTCTTCGAAATCAACTGCGATATGCTCGACAATGCCCTTGCCGTCCGGGCGATTGGTGCCGATCGTTCCTGATGGTCCGCGCTTGGCCCAGCCGACGCAATAGAGGCCCTGCAAGATGCGGCCATCATCATTGGCGAAGCGGCCTGCGCGAGTATCGAACGGCACACCGGGAATGGGATTGGTGCGATAGCCGATGCAGCTGATGACCATGTCGGCGGGCAGCTTTTCCACCTCACCCGTGCCGACCGCGCGACCCCTTTCCAGCTTGGTATGTTCGACTTCGATGGCCTCTACCTTGTCATCACCGACTAAAGCGTTGGGCTGCGTAAAAAAGGCAAACTCCACCGCGATGCGCTTCTCGGCCCGAATATGCTCGGGAATTGCAGCGAATTGGCGCAGCAGGGTGACTGATTTGCGTTGACCTGGCTCCAGCATCGCATCTTCGCCCTCATCGGGCAGGGCACCGCCATCGACATGCGGCGAGGCACGCTCAAGCTGCCCCAGTTCGCCCAATTCCTTGGGTGTCATCATGATCTGGTGCGGTCCGCGCCGCCCGAGGATAATGATCCGCTCGATATTGCTTGCCTGCAATGCATCGTAGGCATGGCCAACGATATCGCTGCCTTCCAATTCCTGGGCGGTCTTGGCGAGCATCCTTGCAACATCGAGCGCAACATTGCCCATGCCGATCACCACCGCCGTACTGCCTGACAAGTCTGGATTCAGATCGGCGAATTCGGGATGACCATTGTACCAGCC
>DFBR01000131.1:4539-11881 GCA_002367375.1 Erythrobacter sp. UBA3075
ACGAAGCGCACATTTTCGGTCAGCGCGGTCTTCTCATAGCGCCGCGCCACTCCTTTGATTGACTGGTGATCGGGAGCGACACCAGTGCGAATCAGGCCGTAAGGCACTGGTAACATATCGAAAACATCGACCCGCACATCGTCTCCGAACGCTTTCTGCGCCGCCTCTGCCGTGTAATATCCCGCAGGGCCTGATCCGACGATGGCGATATGGCGCATATTCCCTCCCGAAAGCGGCTTCGCGCAGCAATTCTTAACCCATTTTCTGCTCTCGGCAATGGGCGCCGGACACCTATGCCCTGTTGCCCGCCTTCGCTTAGGCAAATGGTAAGGACAAACCGCTATTACTAACGAAGTTACATTTCTGCCTCGGCAATAACTCGACGGCGGCTTATCGGAGAAGACTTGCCTTGGGTATGCGCGGCATCATGAAGAATTTCGGCGGCCAGCGCGGTGAGCCTGTAAGCGTGCCTGATGCCGAAGCCGCCGCTGCGCGCGCAGGTGTGCTCGACGCGAAACAACGTCTATCCATGTTCGATGCGCTCGAAAACGCGGGCATCAGCTGGTTCTGGGCGACCGATGACACGGGCGTGCTGACTTATCTTTCACCTGCCGCAATTGAAAAATTCAGCGGGGATCGTCCGGTTGTCGGCGAACTTCTGGGCAGTCTGGTCGAGACAGTCGAAGGCAGCGAAAGCGCCAATCGCACCAGGCCACTCGCATTCCTGCTCAGCGCACGCACGACTTTTATCGATCAGCCAGTGCGGATTGGCGGCTCGAAAGAGGGCGAGGCGAAGACGGACGAAGCCTGGTGGGCGCTGACAGGCAAGCCGCAATTCACCAAGGGTGGAGACTTCCTCGGCTACAGGGGAAGCGTCAAAGACATCACCTCAGCATATCACGCGGAGCAGGCATCCTCGCAAGCGGCCGAATATGACTCGCTGACCAAACTGGCTAACCGCCATCGCATGTCGCGACGCCTGACCGCTGTTCTCAACGCCTATCGGGTGGAGAAACGGTCCTGCGCGCTGCTGATGCTTGATCTCGACCGCTTCAAGCAAGTCAATGATACGCTGGGCCATCCGGCTGGCGATGAGCTATTGCGTCAGGTGTCAGACCGGTTGCAACAAATCGTGCCAGAAGAAGCTGAGATCGGTCGCATTGGTGGTGATGAGTTTCAGATCATTCTGCCCGATCAAGATGATCGCGGAAAGTTGGGAGAGCTGGCCAACCGGATCATCCAGATGGTCTCGCAGCCCTATTCCATCGAAGGCAGTCGCGCGATTATCGGCACCTCGATTGGTATCGCTGTTGCGCCATATGACGGGATTGAGCCAGACGAACTGGTCAAGGCAACGGACCTCGCGCTGTATGCCGCCAAGGGTGGCGGTCGCGCTCAATTCCGCTTTTATTCCAATGATCTGAAAGAATCTGCTGAAGATCGGCGCGAGATCGAAGAGGATTTGCGCGATGCGCTGGCGCAAGGTCAGCTGGAAATGCATTACCAGCCGACTGTTGACGCAAAGACCCATAAGGTGCGCAGTTTCGAAGCGCTGATGCGCTGGAACCATCCTTCTCACGGATCAATCAGCCCCGCTACCTTTATTCCGATTGCCGAAGAGAGCAATCTGATTGAGCAATTGGGCGAATGGGCGCTGCGTCAGGCGTGCGAGGACGCTGTGCAATGGCCTGATGGGATTACTGTGGCGGTCAATGTGTCGGCGCAACAATTCGTCAGCGACAATCTGCCTAAGGTCGTTGAAAGCGCGCTTTCCTCATCTGGACTGCCCGCAAAGCGTCTCGAACTGGAGATTACCGAAAGCGTTTTCATGGGCGATGTCGACGCGACGGACCTCATGTTCAAGAAATTGAGCAAGATCGGCGTCAAGCTGGCGCTGGACGACTTCGGCACCGGCTATTCCTCGTTGTCCTATTTGCGCCGCGCTCCGTTCGACAAGATCAAGATCGACCAGAGTTTTGTGCGTGGTTGCGCGCAGAAAGACAACTCCGGCGCTGCGATCGTCACGGCAATCGTCAGTCTTGCGCGGGCGATGAACATGTCGACCACGGCTGAAGGCGTGGAAGCCATGGATGAACTGAAATGCATTGCCGGACTTGATGCCGATATGGTGCAGGGCTTCATTTTCTCTCGAGCGGTGCCGCAGGATGCAGTGCTCGACAAGCTGGCATCGGGAGAGCTGTGCTATGAGCCAGTTGGGCCGGCTAAGCACCGTTCCGCTCGAAAGACCCTGTTCCGCCGCGTTGGGGTGATTCACGAGGATCATCACTATACTGCCATGTTGCGCGATCTGTCGCGCACGGGGGCGCGGATCGAAGGATTGGTCGATGTGCCGGTTGGGACGCAATTGGTGCTCGACCTGGGCGAGGGGCAGTTGATCGTCGGGACCGTGCGGCGATCACAGGACGCCACGCAAGGGCTGTCCTTCGAAATGCCGCTGGTCAGTGATGGCGCGGGTGGGCTGTGTACTCGCCACCGTGTCTCACCTTACATGCTGGCAGCGGCAGGTATGCCCTTGCGATCCTTGCCGCCCGGGCATTACACGATACCGAGCCAACAAGGCACCGGATCATCTACGCCCATCTTCATGCAGGTTGATGTGACGGCAGGCTCGCTCCGGGCTGGGTAAGGTCGGCGCGATCGCAATCGCGGTGCAAATGCGCTCTGTACGATGACATTGTGCCGTGGCCCATAAGACATGCTGACATTTGCCTGAAGCGCGGCTAATGGCTGCTCGCAAATGACTGACCTTTCCAAAATCCGCAATTTCTCGATTATTGCCCATATCGATCACGGCAAGTCCACGCTGGCTGACCGTCTGATCCAGCAGTGCGGCGGCCTGACCGCGCGCGAGATGTCCGAGCAAGTCCTTGATAACATGGACATTGAAAAGGAGCGCGGGATCACCATCAAGGCGCAGACCGTGCGCCTCAACTACACTGCCAAGGACGGCGAGACCTATGAGCTCAACCTCATGGACACGCCCGGCCACGTCGACTTCGCCTATGAGGTCTCCCGCAGCCTCGCCGCGTGTGAGGGCGCGCTGCTGGTGGTGGACGCGGCGCAGGGCGTGGAAGCGCAGACGCTCGCCAATGTGTACCAGTCGATCGAGCACGATCACGAAATCGTCTCCGTCATCAACAAGATTGACCTTCCCGCCGCCGAGCCTGAACGGGTTAAGGAGGAGATCGAGGAAGTCATCGGCCTCGACGCGTCCGAAGCCGTGATGACCTCGGCCAAATCGGGCATCGGCATTGAGGACGTGCTCGAAGCGGTGGTCGCCAAGATCCCGCCTCCCAAGGGCGAGCGTGACAGCCCGCTCAAGGCCATGCTGGTGGATAGCTGGTACGATCCGTATCTCGGCGTCGTCATCCTCGTGCGCGTGATCGATGGCGTGCTCAAAAAGGGCCTCGAAGTGCGCTTCATGCAGGGCGGCACGCAGCATCTGGTGGACCGCGTGGGCGCCTTCACCCCCAAACGCATCGACCTGCCCGAAATCGGCCCCGGCGAAATCGGCTTCATCACCGCGCAGATCAAGGAAGTCGAACAGGCCCGCGTGGGTGACACGATCACCACGGTGAAGGGCGGGGCGGAGCAAGCGCTCACCGGTTATAAGGAAGTGCAGCCGGTGGTGTTCTGCGGGCTGTTTCCGGTCGANNGCGGCAGATTTTGAAAAGCTGCGCGAAAGCATCGGCAAGCTGCGCCTGAACGATGCGAGCTTCAGTTACGAGATGGAGAGCAGCGCCGCGCTCGGCTTCGGCTTCCGCGCGGGTTTCCTCGGCCTGCTGCATCTGGANNAGCCGCGAATATGATCTCGACCTGATTACCACTGCGCCTTCAGTGGTTTACCGCATCCACCTCGCCCATACCAAGAATGAGGACGCGGCGGTGGTGGACATCCACAATCCCGCCGACTGGCCCGATGTGAACCGCATCGAGATGATTGAGGAGCCGTGGATCAAGGCGGTGATCTACACGCCCGACGAATATCTCGGCGGCATCTTGAAACTGTGCCAGGACCGGCGCGGCATCCAGACCGACCTCACCTATGTCGGCGGCCGCGCGCAGGTGACCTATGAACTGCCGCTCAACGAAGTGGTGTTTGATTTCTATGATCGCCTGAAGTCCATCAGCCGAGGCTATGCCAGCTTCGATTACGAACAGATTGGCCTGCGCGAAGGCGATCTGGTGAAAATGAACATTCTGGTGAACGGCGAACCCGTCGACGCCCTATCGCTGATCGTCCACCGCGGCGTCGCCGAAGAACGCGGCCGCGGCATGTGCGAACGCCTCAAAGACCTCATCCCCCGCCACCTCTTCAAAATCCCCGTGCAAGCCGCCATCGGCGGAAAAATCATCGCCCGCGAGACGATCGCCGCCATGCGCAAGGACGTGACCGCCAAATGCTACGGCGGCGACATTTCGCGCAAGAAAAAGCTGCTGGAAAAGCAGAAAAAGGGCAAGGCGAGGATGCGCGAGTATGGCAATGTGAGTATCCCGCAAGAGGCGTTTATTGCAGCGCTGAAGATGGGGGAGGAGTAGGGGGGAGTGCGCGAACTTACTACTCGAGAAAGAATGCAAGTCCGGGCTCTAACGCAACGCGGTATTGAATTCGCATTGGTCGAGCCTACCAAGACCGGTCTGAAGAAAGCCATTCTGGACGCTACCGGACCGATACGAACTTTTTTGTCCGACCAAAACTTGCATTCTTACGAACATCAATCTCAAGGCCAAGACTCAAAGCAGTTTCTCGGTGCATATTTCGTAACGCAAAACGAGAAACGTGATTCTAAGGCTTCATTATATCGACCGATCACGAAGAAGGGTGATCCACGCATTTGGTTTAAGGGTTTGCAAGAATTTGCAAATGCTAACGCTATTATTGCGATAGTAAGTCGAAATGGAGAATTATATTTATTAAATCTCTCGAGAACTGATGTTCATCGGCTTGCCGAAAGCAACATAGGCCCAGTTGGTGAGCTTGTCGCTGAATTGCAGACAACAGCAAATCAAGTAGCAAATGAATTATTGGCTAAACTTCGCGCCCTTGCAGAAGGGGGGGCCATCCCGTCAGTTATGGCCAAATATGCAGACACTGCAATAGGTCGGACAATAGAAGACGCGCTTGGAATTGCTATGAATTCGTTAGCTGAACCAGATTACAAAGGTATAGAAATCAAAAGTAGCCGTATCCGGAAGGCGGGGAATAAGCACACTCTTTTCGCGAAGGTGGCTGATTGGGACATCAGTGAGTTGAAAAGCTCGTCAGCCATTCTCGACCGCTTTGGGTACCATGGCGAGAAAGATTTTAGGCTCTACTGCACGGTTTCTGCTCGGTCTCCAAATCCACAATCGCTCTACCTTCGATTGGACAAACATTCTTCAATGCTTGACGAAAAGTCGACGCGCACAGGATGCCGAAATGTTGTGTCTTGGCGCTTGAGCTCACTTCAATCAGCACTTTGTGAGAAACACGCAGAAACGTTTTGGATTTCGGCGACATCTGGGTTCAACAGCGGGCGCGAAACGTTTCAAATCCGAACCGTCGAACACACTAGAGCACCCATAATGTCACAATTTGAATTGCTTTTGGAGCAAGGCGAGATAACCGTCGATCATCTTATCAAAAGATCGAATAAAGGGCGGGTGAGAGAGGGCGGGCCTCTTTTTAAAATAACTCGTAAGTCCTTCCCACTTCTCTTTCCTCCGACCCAAAAATACGAACTCGCGTAGGTATAGACTGACTTTGGAGAAGGACTGGCTCCGTTTCGGAGGAAATCGTGCCTTTCGGGGGTTGACCAGAAACTAAATGTTCCCTCTTTGTGCAAGGCGCACTGTGCTAGGAGCAAAAGCATTGGAAATCGTCGAAACACTTGATTGTCAGGTATCGCAAGCAGAGGTCGATGACCTTCTGGACCGTTCAGTCAGGCGTCCGATGATCGATCTTTTCGCAGGTTGCGGAGGACTGTCACTCGGATTTGAGAAAGGCGGTTTTACGCCAATTTTCGTTAATGAGCTGAACGATGATGCGCGCGCCACCTACCTCGCAAACCGCTGTCACGAAATTGCAGGCAGGCCTTTCAATCAACGACCAGAGTTGCATTCATCGGATGTATGGGAGCTCGATCAGGCTAGGCTCAATGACCTTAAGAAACATTTGGAAAGCTTAGAGATTAATCTAGAATTTGGTCTGCATAGCAACTTAGATGTGCTTGCTGGGGGGCCACCATGTCAGGGATACTCGGGTATTGGTCACCGAAGGTCGTATGCGGTTGATAAAGTAGATATTCCTTCGAACCATCTGTTCGAGCAGATGGCGTTCGTAATTGAGCAAACTCGACCACGGATATTTCTCTTCGAGAACGTAAAAGGCTTACTTTCATCAAAGTGGACTAAAGAAGGAGCCAAGGGAGAGATTTGGGACCATGTCTATGGAAGGTTCAAGCGGCTCGGTGAGGAACATGGCTATTCAGTCCGTTGGAAATTGGTTTATGCTAAGGATTATGGAGTTCCGCAAAATCGCCCGCGAGTCCTGATAGTAGGGTTTCGAGACGACCTAGTTGAACGGCTTGGACGCAAGTTAAAGTTGGGTGCGGATGAAGAGGACGCAGTGGCTTGTGGGATGCTCCCGCCGTACGGGGAAATTGCTCCGGATCTGAATGAGGTATTCGGGGATTTGCTGGACGGACAGGTAGCAACACAATTACGTAAGCAGGACTTTGATAAAAAGTTCGCGACCCACTTCTACCCAAGGCCTGCGAAGGGGTATTGGCAAGAATATTTCCGTCCTGATGATCTGGCAAAAAGGGGCGCAACCCTTGCCGAACAAGAGTACAGCAAGCACTCCTCAAAGGTCGTCGCCAAGTTCGATGCTATGCTCAAGAATGACGGGGTAATTCCAGAAGAATTCCGCACAAAAAAGTTCGCCCAGAGGGTGTTGCCGAAAACATGGGGAAATCAGGGGCCAACGATTACGGCTTGTTCGCTCGCCGATGACTACGTACATTTTGCGCAGCCGCGCTCATTGACTGTTAGGGAATGGGCGCGACTCCAAACCTTTCCTGACTCGTATGTTTTTAAGGGAAAACGCACGACGGGGGGTCTTCGAAGGGCAGGGAATCCGCGAGAAGGCATTTTTGAGCGCGAAGTGCCGAAATATACTCAAATTGGTAATGCTGTGCCTGTCAAACTTGCTGAAGCGGTCGCCTCTCACTTCGACGATCTACTAACCAAAGCAGGCTTTTGAACCGCTGCGGCTAGGTGTGCGGGCTCTTAATCGCTCTGGGCTCCCCAAACTCCCGAACCCGCACTTCGCCATCCGGCC
>DFBR01000013.1 GCA_002367375.1 Erythrobacter sp. UBA3075
CGCCCGCGTCGATCAGCGCCTGTTCGGCAACGCGCATCTGGGCAGCGGAGAGAATTTGGGGATGCGTTTCCACGCCCTATTCCGCCACGGGCAAGCGGTAGCGATCGGCGCCGACGCGCACTTCGACCATGCCTTCGCCGCGAGTAACTTCGGCTTGTTCCATGCCATCAGCAGTCACCATGCCGCGCCCGGGTACGCCCAGCTCGAATCGCCGAAATCCCCCGTCGGGATGGCGCACGATCAACAGGCGTTGGCCCTCTGCAGCGACAGTCTCCATCGAGCAGTCAGAAGCGAAACCAGCGGCTCCCGACAAGGCGCATTCGACAGCCGATCCTTCCGCGCCGTCCTCCCCCGCAGCACAGGCGGTGAGCAGTAGTGGCAGGATGAGCGCGGAACGCATCAGGCGCGGCCTTTGCCCGTCACTTGCGAAACATCGCGCACAGCGCCTTTCGCGGCGCTGGTAGTCATGGCGGCATAGGCTTCGAGCGCGGGCGTGATCTTGCGCGGGCGCGGAGCTTCCGGGTGCCACGCTGTAGCGCCCTTTGCATCCATCGCAGCCCGGCGGCTGGCGAATTCCTCGTCCGAAATGGCGAGATTGATCGTCCGTTTTGGTATGTCGATGTCGATCCGGTCACCTGGCTGCACCAGAGCAATCGCGCCGCCCTCGCCCGCTTCGGGAGAGACGTGGCCTATAGAAAGGCCGGATGTGCCGCCCGAAAAGCGACCATCTGTCAGCAGAGCGCAGTCCGAGCCCAGCCCCTTCGATTTGAGGTAGCTGGTCGGGTAGAGCATTTCCTGCATTCCCGGCCCGCCCTTGGGGCCCTCATACCGAATGACTACCACGTCGCCCGGCACGACTTCATCGGCAAGAATGGCATCGACCGCAGCGTCCTGGCTCTCATAGACCTTGGCCGGGCCGGAGAAGGTCAGGATGCTTTCATCCACGCCCGCGGTCTTCACGATACAGCCATCGCGCGCGATATTGCCGTAGAGCACCGCCAGTCCGCCATCCTGACTGAAGGCGTGTTCCTTGCTGCGGATCACGCCGCTTTCGCGGTCCAGATCAAGCGCGTCCCACCGGCGCGACTGGCTGAAGGCTGTCTGTGTCGGCACGCCGCCGGGCGCCGCCTTGTAAAACTCATGCACCTTGGGATTGGCGTTGCGCACAATGTCCCAGTCGTCCAGCGCATCACCCATTGTCGGGCTATGCACGGTGGGCAGAGCGGTGTGGAGCAAGCCGCCGCGATCCAACTCGCCCAGAATTGCCATGATGCCGCCAGCACGATGGACATCTTCCATGTGCACGTCGCTTTTCGCGGGCGCGACTTTGGAGAGGCACGGAACTGTGCGGCTCAGCCGGTCGATATCCTTCATGGTGAAGTCCACACCCGCCTCATGCGCAGCAGCGAGCAAATGCAGCACCGTGTTGGTCGATCCCCCCATGGCGATATCGAGGCTGATGGCATTTTCGAATGCTTCGAAAGTGGCGATGGAGCGCGGCAGGACGCTGGCATCATCTTCTTCGTAATAGCGTTTGGCGAGAGCCACGATCAGGCGACCGGCGCGCTCAAACAGGCCCTGCCTGTCTGCATGGGTGGCAAGTTGCGAGCCATTACCGGGGAGCGACAGGCCGAGCGCCTCAGTCAGGCAATTCATCGAATTGGCGGTGAACATGCCGGAGCAGGAACCGCAGGTCGGGCAAGCCGCGCGCTCAATATCGGTGACTTCTTCGTCCGAAAAACTCTCGTCAGCTGCTGCAACCATCGCGTCGACCAGATCGAGCGCCACTTCCTTGCCTTTCAGCACCACCTTGCCCGCTTCCATCGGGCCGCCGCTGACGAACACCACCGGTACATTCAGCCGCATAGCCGCCATCAGCATTCCCGGTGTGATCTTGTCGCAATTGGAGATGCACACCATGGCGTCGGCGCAATGGGCGTTGACCATATACTCCACGCTATCGGCGATCAGATCGCGGCTCGGGAGCGAATAGAGCATTCCGTCGTGCCCCATCGCGATGCCATCATCTACGGCGATAGTGTTGAATTCCTTGGCAACTCCGCCCGCAGTCTCGATCTCGCGGGCAACAAGCTGGCCGAGGTCCTTCAGGTGGACATGTCCCGGCACGAACTGGGTAAAGGAATTGACGACAGCGATGATCGGCTTGCCAAAATCGCCATCCTTCATACCCGTAGCGCGCCACAAACCGCGCGCGCCTGCCATGTTGCGGCCGTGTGTGGTGGTGCGGGAGCGATAGGCTGGCATGAATTATCCTGTGGGTTGTTCAGTCTCTCACCCAATTCCTAGAGGAATCATGTGAAATTTCGAAACAGGAAATGCTTTTGTTCTGAGAAGCGCCGATTAAACGGTTTCGAGCGCAAGCTTCACCCGGCCCGCCACATCGGCAATAATCGCTGCCCAGCGCGCCTGCCCACGCTCCTCCGCGATCAGATCGTCGCGAATTTCCAGCGCGCAATAAGGCCGTCCGTGCGCCTCTGCATGGCGGTTCATCGTCGAGTTTAGCTCGCGGCCCGAATATGGTTCATTGTCGCCAACCGTTACGCCCAGCTCGGCAAACAGGCGCATTGCATGGCGCGCAGCGCGGTCATCCTCATTGTACAGCACGCCGATTTCCCAAGGACGCTCCTTGGCCGGGCCGTTTTCCAGTTTGGCAGTGAAACTGTGGATCGAGAGGATCAGGCCGGGCTGCACTTCTTCGAGCCATTTCTCCAACGCGGTGTGATAAGGATAGTAATATTCATCGAGCCGCTTTTCGCAATCGGCGCCGATATTGCCGGGGATGAGAATTCCATCGCTGGTGGTAGGAATCAGGCCAGGTGCATCTTCCTCGCGGTGCAAATCGACCACCAGGCGGCTGACTGCGGCCAACATCGCCGGAACATTGTGGCGCCGCGCAAGACGCTCTGCCACGCCAGCCGCGCCAATATCGTAGGCGATGTGCTTTTCGAGCGCTGCCGCCGACACGCCAAGCTCGAATTCTTCCGGCACGGCGTTGGAGGCATGATCGCACACAGCGACAATACCACCACGCGTGGCCTCGCCGATAATGCGGAAAACGGGGTCGCTCATCTAAGCTGTCCTTTCAATTGCCACCAGTCAGGATGATCGGCGGCAAGGATTTGCGCTGCTGTATCGCGCGCAGCCAGATCGTCAAACAATGCAAAACATGTCGCCCCGGAGCCGGACATGTCCGCTTTCAAGGGTTTGCACACCTCCAATGCGTTCAGGACATCCTCAATCGCAGGGCATAATTGGATTGCGGGCGCGCGTAGATCGTTTCTGCCTTCGCGCGCAATGTCGCTGACATTGCCTTCAGGAAGCGGGCCGCGATCTTTGCCGTCCCACGCCTTGAACACCGGCCCGGTGCTCAGCGGTATGCGAGGATTGACAAGCAGAACAGGCGTTCCGGTGAGGTCGCTGGTGAGCGGCTCCAATTCGGTGCCGGTGCCGCGCCCGATGCAGGTGAGGCTTTCCACACAGGACGGGACATCTGCGCCGAGTCTTGCGGCCCGCTCGCGCCAGTCATCGGGCAGGCCAAAGGTATCCCGCACCATGCGGAACACCGCTCCCGCATCAGCGGAACCGCCACCCAGCCCTGCGGCGACGGGGAGGTTCTTCTCCAGAGTGATCGCCAGCCCATCGGGGCG
>DFBR01000107.1:0-550 GCA_002367375.1 Erythrobacter sp. UBA3075
AAGCGCAGACTGGCCTTCTCGCCAATCACACCGGCGACGCTTTCATAGTCAAATTCCCAATAGTCGCTGGTGTAGCCCGGTCCGAAGTAGCCCGTGGTGAGAAAGTCGAAATTGTGGTCATGCGGCAATTCATAGCTGAAGGCAGATTTGCCGCTGGCGCGGAACATGTGCTCATCCACGCTCGGCCAGAAATTGGCGCGCATGTAGAATTCGCTGCCAAGCGTAGACAGCATGACGACCTGCGGGCCGTAATCGCTGGCCTCCTCAGCGGCTTTGATCCCGCGTTTCAATTCATCGACCAGCATGTCGCCGAGAAAATTGCGATTGTTGCCGAGGCGGCGCAACCAGTGCGCTCCGTTCAGCAGGCTCTCTTCTTCCCACGGCTGGAAGCCGCCATCGTGGAGGCCCGCAATGCATTCCTCCAGTTCGCAGGACGTTTCGTCGATACAGTCGATCACGCGGGGCATTGGTCGGCCTCCACTTGTGCCAGTTGGGGATGAGTCTCGAGCAATTGCGCACGCAAGGCTCCGGCAGAATCAGCAAGCGGATC
>DFBR01000107.1:575-4420 GCA_002367375.1 Erythrobacter sp. UBA3075
AATTGCGCCAGCGCGCAAAAGCCTTCCTCGCTGTCGAGTGCAAGGCATTCGCGCAGCGCCTGCCAGCGCAGCGACGCGTCACCATCGTCCAGCGCCGTGCGCGCCATTTCAGGTGCCGCATCGCGACGACCCATGCGGCCGAGCAGCGCGATGATCGCTTCCTGCCGGCTGGTGGCAATCGAGCCGGCGCTTTGCATCAGCAGCTCGCCACTCGCCGCGTCATATTCGCGCCCCGGCTGCGGCTCGGCAGAAGTACGGATTAGGCGCAGGATTACGAGGCGGCGGCGGACACTATCAACCGCCAGCGCCTCGCTTTGCAAGTCGAGTGCAAGGCGCTCTCCGCCGCGCAGGGGCAATTTCTCTATGTCAAATTGCATCGCACCTTCGCCAGCCCGGCGCGACCGGACAATTCGTGCCTCACCTTCCCCGGCAAGGACCGCATCAAACCGCTCGGCGTCGGAGAATTTGTAGCTCGCATTGTTGCTTTCTCCCGGTTCGCGGCTCTGTATCATCAATTGCGCGCGGCCTGACCGTGCAAGCAGCAGCGTGCCCGCCGTGCCATTGAAACCGTGGCGAAAAGGCGGGTGCCCAATCGGATTGTCGGTAAGAGCTGCACAATAATGCCGCGACAGCAAAGCCATCAGTCGTTCGCCCTCGCCGCCACCGGTAAAGACAGCCTCCAGCGCCGGGCATGCCTCCAACGGAGCGCCCGCGCCAAACTGGCCGAGCTGCTCCATCAGCTGCGCTGCGCCTGGCTCCGCGCGCCACGCTTCACGCGCGGCATCCATGGCCGCCTGGGCCTGGCGTTGCGGACCGCGATCAGTCCGCAACGCCGCGATGAAAGGATGAACGTCCATCGTCTGGCCCGAGCTCTAGAACAGGCCGCCGGTTGGCGGAGCGCTGTCATAGACGAGGGTCGCAAGCACGATGACTGTGTCATCATGGCCGGGGGTTTGTGTCGGGCCGTTTGGTCCAGCGCCGAACATTCCGGTCAGAGTATTGAGATCAGGCAAGCTGCTCAGATCGATCTTGGGAAGTTTCATTTATGTCTCTCCGTTGATGGGGGGTGCGACGGATTGTCGGCCCACGGAAAGACTGCCGGGATGATGGCATGTAAGGAAATTAAATTACTGTAATATTAGAGATTATTACGCTTCTGGCATCGTCAAGATCACCACTAACCCGTCTGGCATAGGGCTTGAGCGCGGGTAGCCGAAGCGCGCCGCATCGGCACGAGCGCGGTTGACGATGGCCGCCGGGACGCGCGGATCGGCCAGAACGGCGTCGGCCATGCCCAGCAGACGCGACTGGCGCAGGGTCAGGTCTTCGGGGTCATCGCTAACCAGCGCAATTTCGTGGATCTGCGCGGCGGGCGGCTTCTCCGCATCATTGAGCCAGTCTTCAACACGCCCGGCGCTGCCTTGCTCCAATGGATCGATCTGCCCGCCCTCACCCAGCGCATCGTCCAGCGCACGGCGACGTTCAGCCATGCCGGGAAAGCGGGCGCGGATTGCTTCACGGGCAGCGGACAGACGTGCGGCCAGCTGGCCGAGGTCAGCCGGAAGCAATTTCTCCAACCGCAAGCGTAATTGCTTGGCGAGACCGGCAGAAGCACCGCCCGTCCCCACCGCCACCAACACCGGATCACGGTCCAAGATGCTTGGCGTGGTGAAGTCGCACAGCTCTGGCCGGTCCACGACATTTACAAGCAGGCCAGCACGGCGCAGGCGGATGGCGTCGCTTTCGCACATCTCTGGATCGTCATGCGCTACGAATGCCAGCCTTGCGCCTTCGTCCAGCCCTTCCTGCAAGTCACCGACCACCCGCCCCCCAGCGCGCTGAACAAGGCGGCGCTTGGGTTCGGCCATTTCCCCTTCGCCCAGCACGATTACCGGTTGTTTGGCAATCGAGTGGAAGAGCGGCAATTGCTGCATATCAGGTGAGGAAGTCCGGCACGCGTTCGGCATCGGCAATACTGCCGGGCAGGATGCGGTCTGCCACCACGGCAAAATCCGACCCATCGACCATCACCTCGGCCACGAAACCGCGCGAGTTGTAACTGCTCGCCATAGTCGCGCCATAGGCTCCGGCGGTGCGAAAAACCGCGAGATCTCCCGAGACCAGCGCATCAGTCTCGCGGCCCATCGCAAAGGTATCGCCCGTTTCGCAAATCGGGCCGACGATATTGGCGGTCATCCGCTCCCCCGTCGGCGTGACGGCATCGAAATCATGCCACGCGCCGTACAGTGCCGGACGGGCAAGATCGTTCATTGCGGCATCGACAATCACAAAGGGATCGTTGAGCCCGCGCTTCACCCGGATCACGCGGGTGAGCAACACGCCCGCATTGCCCGCGATCACGCGCCCCGGCTCGAACATCAAAGTGACATCCCACCCCTTTGTCGCGCGTGCCACCATTGCTCCATATTCGGCCGGACTGGGGAGCACATCACCCTTGCGATACGGCACGCCTAAACCGCCGCCCAAATCCATATGGCTGATCGTGTGCCCTGCGGCGCGCAAGGCCCGCAGGCTGTCACCCAGCTTGGCGAATGCTGCCTCGAGCGGGGCGAGTTCGGACAATTGGCTGCCGATATGGACCGCCAACCCGCGCAGGTTCAGACCGGGCAATGCAGAAAGCTCTGCGAACAATTCGGGCGCGCGGTCGATCGGCACGCCAAATTTGTTGTCCGCCTTGCCAGTAGAGATCTTATCATGCGTGCCCGCATCGACATCAGGGTTCACCCGCAAGGCGCAATGCGCAACTTGTCCGCGTGCAGCAGCGATGGCGGCAAGTTCGCGCCCTTCCTCGCCCGATTCAATGTTGAACTGGCCGATTCCGGCATCCAGCCCCTGCGCCAGTTCGGCATCGGTTTTGCCCACGCCCGAAAAGACGATGTCCCGCGCCGGCATTCCGGCCAGCAGCGCGCGTGCCAGCTCTCCGCCCGATACCACATCAGCGCCATAGCCCTCACGGCTGAGAAGCTTCAGAACAGCGAGATTAGGATTGGATTTGACCGCAAAGGCGAGATGCGGCCGCTTTTCCAGCCCGTCCAGCGCTTCACGGAATACGCGCGCGTGGCGTTCAAACGTGGCGCGCGAGTAGACATAGACCGGCGTGCCTACTTCTTCCGCAATGCGTGACAGCGGGACATCTTCGGCGTGCAACTCGCCGTTCCGGATGGCAAAATGATCCAAGGTTCAGGCCGCCCTATTGTCTTTCTGGGGGGAGGTCGAAAGGATCGTCTTCCCGCTCCTCGCTTTCACGCCGCAATTCGACGCTGCGTTCGGGCGCAGCCTGCGGTTCCAGTGCCAGCAATTCCTCCGCATTGAGCGGTTCCGCTGCGCCATAGGGCGCGGGCGGAAGGCTCTGCCCGGCGAGCGGTTCAAGATCCGTGTGCTGACCGCAAGCGGCAAGCAGCAGGATAGCGGCGAGCGTGGTGGCGGTGCGTGCGATCATGTGTCCATTTCCAACATCTTGCGCGCTTGCGCAATCTGCGCGCGAACCTGTTCAGGCGCTGTGCCGCCATAGGAATTGCGCGCGGCAACCGAAGCTTCAACCGAAAGCGCCTTATACACGCGATCATCAATGCGTGCATCAATGGTCTGCAATTCTTCCAGCGAAAGCTCGTCCAGCGCCGCACCTTTGCTTTCCGCCAGTTTAACCGCCGCGCCGGTAATATGATGCGCCTCACGGAAAGGAATATCCGCCTCGCGCACCAGCCAGTCGGCCAGATCGGTGGCGGTGGCATAGCCCAGTTCCGCTGCCTGCCGCATCCGGTCGGTGCGGAAATCCGCTCCGTCGACCATGCCTGTCATCGCCGCAACGCAAAGCTGGAGCAGAC
>DFBR01000107.1:4547-5491 GCA_002367375.1 Erythrobacter sp. UBA3075
ACAAAGCCGAAAGGCTGGCTCGCCCAGATCACGAATTCCTCTGCCAGTCGCGACAGATGCAGCGCGCACTGGCTGGCCGAAACGAGGAAATCGAGCGCGAAATCACGATCGGACACGGCATCAAGGCTGTTAGCGGTTGGATCCGCAAAACCGAGCGCCTGCGCGGTCATATCGCGATCAATGGGAAAACCCGTCCCCGCCAGCGCCGCGCTTCCCAGCGGGCACTGGTTGAGGCGCTCCCGAGCGTCCTTGAAGCGGGATACATCGCGCGCGATCATCTCGTAATAGGCCATCAAATGATGCCCCAAAGTCACCGGCTGCGCGGTTTGCAAATGGGTGAAGCCGGGCATGATCGACGCCGCATGCTCATCAGCGCGGTTGACCAGTGCGTTCTGTAGACCTGCAAGCGCTTCGAGCAAGGCATCGGTCTCATCGCGTACCCACAAGCGGAAATCGGTCGCCACCTGATCATTGCGACTGCGCGCGGTGTGTAGCCGGCCCGCGACCGGGCCGATCAGCTCTGCCAGCCGCGCCTCGGTGGTCATGTGGATGTCTTCAAGGTCCCAGTTTTCGGGAACACCGCCAACTTCGTATTCGCCAGCGACAGTGTCCAGCCCGCTGGTGATCGTTTCAGCGTCTTGAGCGCTCACGATCTTGCAGGCTGCAAGCATAGCGACATGCGCCTTGCTCGCCGCTATATCCTGCTGCCACAATTGTTTGTCGAACGGGATACTCGCGTTGATCTCGCGCATTATGGCAGAGGGGCCTTCAGCAAATCTGCCGCCCCACATTTTGTTGGAGTTTTTGTCCGTGACCAAATCGCGCCTTTCAATTGCTGTCCTTGCCTGCCTTGCGGCGGGGCTGCTTGCTGGGTGCGATACCGACGCGGGCGAGGCGGCGCAAGAAAAGGCGGGTGCTGAGGCGCAAAGCGAAACTATCGGGCT
>DFBR01000023.1 GCA_002367375.1 Erythrobacter sp. UBA3075
AGCTCTTCTTCGTTCATCTGCGCGATCACGTCGATGCCCTGGCTCTGCAGCTCGGCTTCGTCGTCGGAGCGGGCCACATTGGCCTTCACGAAGACTTCGACTTCGGGGTGCAAGCGAACGGTCACGTCGAACATGCCAATCGTCTTGATCGGCGCGCCCATGATGACCTGCTTCTTGTCGATGTCGTGGCCCTTGTCGGCCAGACCGGCAGCAATGTCACGCACGTTGACAGAACCATACAGCTGGCCCGCGTTCGATGCAGCGCGCAGCAGCACGATTTCGGTGCCCTCGACCTTTGCGCCGTGCGTTTCAGCTTCGGTACGCTTTTCAGCGTTCTCAGCTTCCAGCTTGTCACGGTTGGCGTCGAAGACTGCCTTGTTTGCAGAATTGGCGCGGAGGGCCTTCTTCTGCGGCAGGAGGAAGTTGCGGGCGTAGCCGTCCTTCACAGTGACCACGTCACCGATCTGGCCGAGGCCGCCAACACGTTCGAGGAGGATAATATCCATGAGAAAAGTCCTCCTTACTTCACAATGTAGGGCAGCAGGCCCAGGTGACGGGCGCGCTTGATCGCCTTGGCCAGCTCGCGCTGCTTCTTGGCAGAAACGGCGGTGATGCGGCTCGGCACGATCTTGCCACGCTCGGACATGAAGCCCTGCAGCAGGCGCGTGTCTTTATAGTCGATCTGCGGCGCTTCCTTGCCGGAAAACGGGCAGGATTTGCGGCGACGGTAAAACGGACGGGCCATTAGCTGCGCTCCTCACGATCGGAACGGCGCTTCTTGTCGCGGTCGTTCTTGCGCATCATGACGGACGGGCCGTCTTCATGCTCTTCCACGGCGATCGTCAACCAGCGCAGGACATCTTCGTTGATGCGGTTCTGACGCTCAAGCTCTGATACCAACGTGCCGGGGCCGTCGATGTTGAGCATGACGAAATGCGCCTTGCGGTTGCGGTCAATCTTGTAGGCGAGGCTCTTCAGGCCCCAGGTCTCGGTCTTTACGACCTTGCCGCCATTGGCTTCCACGATTTCCGTGGCGCCGGTAGCAAGCGCGTCAACCTGAGCTTGGCTCAAGTCCTGACGCGCGAGGAAAACATGCTCATAAAGAGCCATGTGCGCTTCCTTTCACTTCATACCGATCGCTGACACATCCCGCGCGGATCGCAGGCGGCCCCTCCGGCTTTCTTGAATTTCCGCATCGGGCAAGCGTGGCCCTGATATCGCGGAAGCGGCGCACATAGCGGGATTGGGGGATATTGCAAGCGCGTAACGTGGCTTGCGAGCGGGGAATGTGCGAGGCAGAGAGCGGTTATCAAGCGCAACAGGGAGTTTCCAAATGCCATCCGGCCTAGCCGCCCTTCTGGACGACGTTTCCATCATTGCTCGCGCTGCTTCTGCCAGCGTGGATGATATTGCCGCCGCCGCCGGGCGGGCCGGAACCAAGACAGCGGGCGTCGTTATCGACGATGCCGCCGTGACGCCGAGCTATGTCACCGGGCTGGAGCCCCAGCGCGAGCTGCCGATTATCTGGAAAATCGCCAAGGGCAGTTTCTTCAACAAGCTGATTATCCTGCTGCCCGCCGCGCTGCTGCTGAGCGAATTCCTGCCGTGGCTGATCATTCCCATCCTGATGCTGGGCGGTGCGTTTTTGTGTTACGAGGGCGCGGAAAAGGTGATGGAGAAGCTGGGCGGGGCCAAGCACGGCGAAAACCTGGAAAGCCCGATCGAAGACCCGGTGGAATTCGAGAAACAGCGCGTGGCAGGCGCCATCCGCACCGATCTGATCCTTTCTGCCGAAATCATGGCCATCACGCTGAGCGAAGTGGCGGCGGAAGACCTGCTGACCCGCGCGGGCGTTCTCGCCATCATTGGAATTCTCATAACCGTGGCTGTCTATGGCGCTGTGGCGCTGATCGTGAAGATGGACGACGTTGGCCTGCATCTCTCGCGCGAAGGCATGACCGAGGCGGGCCGCAATTTCGGACGCGTGTTGGTCAACGCGATGCCGCATCTGCTGACCACGCTGTCGGTTGTCGGGACAGTCGCGATGTTATGGGTCGGCGGCGGGATCATCATCCACGGCCTGCACGAGCTAGGCATCCTCTTCCCGGAAGAGGCTATTCATCAGGCGCAGCATTGGGTCGAGACGATCAGCGGCGGTCTGAGCGGCGTGCTTGGCTGGTTGACCTTTGCGGCGCTATCGGCGCTGCTCGGTCTCGCGCTCGGTGTGGTCATCGTGTTCCTGTTGCACAATGTGCTGGGGCTGGGTCACACCGAGGAACATGGCGAGGCTGTGCATTGATTCACAACCGTTCGTCCTGAGCCTGTCGAAGGACGCTTGCACCAACGCCCTTCGACAGGCTCAGGGCGAACGGAATGAATTTTATTATGCAGCAGCGCGGCGCGCTCGGCGTTCTTCGGTGATCCAGGCATCCTTGTTTGACCAACTGCGCCCGTCATTGCTTTCAACCCGGCCATCGGGGTGAATGATGAACCAAGGGTCTTCATCAGCCGCGCGCGGATCGAGGGTGATGGGCGTCAGTCGGCGGTCCTTGCCGACCTGCCAGCCGAGCACGTTGCAATAGACCAGATCGACCTGATTATCATCGAAATAGGCGGAGACGAGGTATGTGCCGGGCGCTGCATCGAACATGCCCACGCCGCTTTCGCGGTAGCTTTTCTGCATTGTCGTGGCTCCTGATGCTGCGATGAAGCGCCCGTTTAGCCTTACAAACGTTGCAAAAGGCTTTCCGCAAACTCGGTCAGCGTATCATCGCGCGCGCCCATGATAACAACGCGGTCGCCGGGACGCGCGTTTTGAACAATGAAATCGCCGCAGCCTTCGCGGGTGTTGATGTGGAGAGCTTTCCCTCCTGCCTTGGCGATCAGGTCGACAATCCGCTCGCTGCCTTCGCTTCGGTCGACAGTGCCACCGAAATAGACGGGATCGCACAGGATCGTCAGGTCATCAGCGCCAAGTTCCTGCGCGAAAGTCTCGGCCAGTTCGTGGCCCATCTGGCGCAAAGGGCCGTAGCCATGCGGCTGGAAGAA
>DFBR01000014.1 GCA_002367375.1 Erythrobacter sp. UBA3075
ACGGGCTGTTCCACTTCGCGCGGTTGGCGAGCAAAGGCGCGCAGCGATCCATAATGGTCATCCTCACCCTCAGGTGAAAGATCTGTGGCGATGGCATGGCGCGAAGGTTCTGCCATACAATGGGTTAGCGGCGTTTCCTCGAACATCACCGGCTGACAGATAGAGGCCAGCTCTTCCGGCGCTTCCCCTTCAAAATGCACTTCGCAGGCGGTCAGAGTGAAGGCCACTGGCAACAAGGCTAAACCATATTTCACTGCCCGAAATCTGGCTCTGCCGCGATCCCCACTGCCTCGCGCGCTGCGGCGATCAGGGCGCCTGCCTTGTGGCGGCATTCGGCGGCTTCGTAGGCCGGGTTGCTATCGGCAACGATGCCTGCGCCCGCCTGCACATGCATGGTGCCATCCTTCACCACCGCTGTGCGCAATACGATGCAGCTATCGACCGAGCCATCGGGCGCAAAATAGCCAACGCCGCCGGCATAGGCACCGCGTGTCTCCGGCTCCAGCTCGGCGATGATTTCGCAGGCACGGACCTTGGGTGCGCCGCTGACAGTGCCTGCCGGAAAACCTGCAAACAGCGCATCAAGGGCATCCTTCTCGCCCGCCAGTTCACCCACCACATTGCTGACGATATGCATGACATGGCTATAGCGTTCGACGGTGAAGCTGTCGGTCACGGTTACACTGCCTTGCTCTGCAATGCGTCCGACATCGTTCCGTCCAAGATCGAGCAGCATCAGATGCTC
Source organism: Erythrobacter sp. UBA3075 (assembly GCA_002367375.1). GTDB lineage: Bacteria > Pseudomonadota > Alphaproteobacteria > Sphingomonadales > Sphingomonadaceae > Alteraurantiacibacter. The sequence goes on from DFBR01000014.1 coordinate 746, forward strand.
CGCACATTCCTTGGGATCGGCGAGCAGGCTTGTTTCATTCGCCTTGTCTTCAGCTTCGGTCGACCCGCGCGGGCGCGTTCCGGCGATGGGGCGAATGGTCACTTCGCCATCACGAACGCGGACAAGTATTTCGGGCGAGGACCCGACCACTGCGAAGCCGGGCATGTCGAGGAAATACAGGAATGGCGAGGGATTGACGCGGCGCAGAGCGCGATAGAGCGCGAGCGGAGGCAAAGGGAAGGGGCAAGTGAAGCGCTGGGCCAGCACCACCTGAAAGATATCGCCTGCCGTGATGTAATCCTTGGCCCGCAGGACGATGCGTTCATAATCCTCGGCATCCATCACGGGTTCGAGTTCGCATTCCGGCATTTCGCCAAGCCGCACGGCTTCAGGCACTTTCTCGCCCAATTGACGCAGCGCTTCGTCGATACGATCGGCTGCGCGCTCCAGCTTGGCCGCAGGGTCGTCACTGTCAGCCCACAGCGGCGCAATCACGAACAAGGCGTCAGTCAGGCGGTCGAACACCAGCACAAGCGCGGGGCGCGCGAAGAGCATGTCCGGCAGATCAAGGTCGCTTTGCGGAGCGCGCGGTAGCTTCTCGACAAGACCGATGGTTTCATAACCAAAATAGCCGACGAGGCAGGCGAGGGCGGGGGGCAGCGCGTCGGGCACCATGTCGATGCGGCAAGCCTGCACCAGCGCGCGTAATTCGGTCATGCTGTCACCGGGCAATGGCTCGAATGCCTCCCGATCATGACGCCACTGGCGGTTGACCTCAGCCTTCGCTCCCGTGGCGCGGAACAACAGGTCTGGATCAAGCCCAAGCAGGCTGTAGCGCCCGCGAATTTCGCCGCCTTCGACCGATTCGAGCAGGAAGTCGCCGCGCCCTTCCTCGATGAGTTTCAGCGCGCCGCCAATCGGCGTTTCGGTATCGGCCACCACGCGTCGCCAGACGAGCGTATTGCGCCCATCCGCCAGTGCGGAGAGCGCCTCTGCCCCATTGTGGATGGCGACTGTTGCGGTTGACGCTTTGGATTTTGGGGCGACCAGACCCGCCTCCCTCAGTTCGATCCGCCGGTAAGCTGTGTGCGAACCGCTTCGATGCCCGCTTCATTGCGCTCGATTTCGACCGAGGATTCGGCTGCGGCAACGAATTGCTCAACATATTCCTGGCCGAGCGCTTCGGAAAGCTGAGCGATGGTTGACGCGACATCTTCGCTGTCTTCGGCAAACTCGGCCGTCTCGATTTCGTCCAGCGCAACTACAAACCACTGGCTCGCTTCCTGCACCGCAACCCGTTCTACCGTGCCTTCCGCCATGGAGAAGAACAGGATGGTCGCGCGGGTGATCTGACCCTGTTCGGCGAGCTGGCGACGATTAAGGCGCAAATCCTGAGCTGGAGGAAGATCGGCATCTTCTTCTGCCAATGCTTCTGCCAAAGTAGCACCGGATTCGACCCGTTCGACCACACGGCCCGCGGCCTGTCCCGCAGCGGCCATGCCCTGATCGCGGCGCCATTGCAGCGTGATTTGCTCACGGATCTCGTCGAGCGGTGCGGTAGCGCTTGGGGTGATTTCGGACACGTCGAAGATCAGATATGCCTGTCCGGGAACGATCTCGGTGATTTCAGGGCTGTCTGCGCCCATTTCGAAGGCGAAAGACACGACCCGCGCGAGTGCTGGTGGAGCCTGACCTGCCTGACCGTAGACCTGACCGCTGGCAAGCAGTTCGGGCGTAGACTGGACTTCGAGGCCGAGCTCTTCAGCCGCAGCTTCCAGCGTGCGTCCGCGCGAAAACTCGGTCTCGAACCGCTCGGTCAGCTCGTTGAGGGCTTCACCTCGGCGCTCGGCAACCAGAGTTTCCCGGATTTCATCGCTTGCCTGTTCTAACGAGCGTGCTGGGATTGGGGTCACATCGTCGACCCTCAGAACATACCAGCCAAGGCTTCCGCGAACCGGTCCGGCGAGCGCACCGGCAGATGCTTCGAAACCCGCATTGGCAACCGCCTGCGAGGCAGTAGATGCGTAATCCGGTTGTTCCACTTCGCTGATTTGCGTCGTGGCGAGGCCCTTAGACGTGGCAGACGCATCGAGCGACATGCCCCCCTGAACCTCGGAAATTACGGCTTGTGCGGCTGCTTCGGTCGGCACGACAAGCTGAGTGAATGTGCGCCGCTCTGTCGCCCGATACAGCACTGCGTCCGCTTCATAACGTGCCGCGATTTGGGCATCCGTTACGGGCGGGAGATCACTGATAGCTTCCTGGTCGAACGCGGCATAGCGGATCACCCGGCGTTCGGGGCGAATGTAACGCGCACGGTTTTCATCATAATAGGCCTGCAATTGATCATCGCTTGGGTCATCTTCGGGCGCGAAGGTGATCGCGGGGAAGACGGCGGCGGTGCCACTACGTGTGTCGTTCAGGAGCTCGGCATAGGTGCGGGCCATGCTGTCAGGCATCCGCGCTGCAAAGCTGACAGGGACCACGGTTTGACGTGCCAACAGGCTGAGCGTCAGATCTTCACGCACGATGCTCTCAGTAAGATTGCGTTGCCGCAGCGAGGCGCGAAACGCCACCTCGTCAAAGCTGCCATCGATGCCTTGAAATCCTGGCGCGCTGGTGATCTCGCTCTCGACCAAGCGTTTGCCTGCGCGAAGTCCCATGGCCTCGGCAAATTCTGCAATCGCTGTGCGGCTGAGCATTGATGACAGCACATCGTCAAAGCCGCCTTGCGCAACAAAGCCTTCCATCGACAGCGTCGGGTTTTGCTCGCGCGTCTGCTGCAGCGCGTTGTTCGCATTCTGTTGCAGGTCGGCAGTTGTGATGGTGCGGTCACCCACCACAGCAACCCTGTCGCCACCGGCGACTCCGCCAAACATGCCGGTGTTGGCCACATCCGAACTGGCAAAGGCCACCGCGATAAGGCCAAGGAAGGCCAGCGTCACAACAATGCCGATTTTGGATTTGAAGAAGTTGCGGAAAATCTGGAACATGCGCGATCAATTCTGCCTTGGCCCAGCGGGCCGGTTGTGCGGAGAGGGGACGCCAACTGTCGACGTGGCCCTGTGAAAAGAGCCTGCGCTTTATCCCGCCTGCGACCATGCCGCAACAGGGCGTAGGTGCTTTCGCGCATTGTGCATAACCGGCTTTGACAAGTGCGGTCGCGGGCATTAGCGCGCTGTGGCACCTATCACTTGAACATGGCTTTTGGTTCGTATCAAGTTGTGGAAATCACAGGGAATTCAATGACCACTCGGCCCTATATTGTCGGCAATTGGAAGATGCACGGTACCCGTGCAATGCTGGCGGAAGCGCGCGCAATCGACCGCGCGGCAGAGCGTTTGCTGAAAGTTGAGGTGGCAATTGCGCCGCCATTCACGCTGATTCACGCCACACGCAAGGAAGCGACACTGATCGCAATCGGGGCGCAGGATTGCCACCCGGCCGAAGGCGGCGCGCATACTGGCGATGTCTCGGCGGCCATGATCAAGGATGCGGGTGCAGGGTTCACTATTGTTGGCCACAGCGAGAGGCGCGCCGATCACGGCGAGAGCAACGCGCTGGTGAAGAGCAAGGCCCATGCGGTCATCGACGCGGGCATGAATGTGATCGTCTGTGTTGGTGAAATCGAGGCAGAACGCGATGCTGGCAAGGCTGAAAGCGTGGTGACCCGCCAACTCAAGGGCTCTTTGCCCGAAGGCGAGGACGTCGCTGTCAATGTGACCGTGGCTTATGAGCCCGTCTGGGCAATCGGCACAGGGCGCACACCAACGCCGGACGATGTCGCTGCCATGCACCGCCACATACGCGGCGTACTGAACAAGTTCTACGGCGACGCCGGTGCCGAGGTACGCATTCTCTATGGCGGTTCGGTAAAGCCCGAGAATGCCGCTGAACTGCTGTGTGCAGATGAGGTTGGCGGCGCCCTGGTTGGTGGAGCCAGCCTGACGGCCGAGAGTTTTCTCGGGATCATCATGGCCGCCGCAGAGGGCGAACGCGACTAACCAACTGTAGTAAGCCGCCACACGCCCTCTTGTGGGATTGCGAGGCGCGGCTTACATGCGCGGCTCACTTTGCAACATAATCGACAGACTGACTTGCCATGACCCTCTTCAACTTCCTTTTCCTGATTCAGGCTTTTGTGGCCGCAGGACTCGTCCTTCTCGTGCTCATGCAGCGTTCGGAAGGTGGCGGACTTGGAATCGGCGGCGGCGGCAGTCCGGGCGGCGTAATGTCGGCGCGCGGCGCAGCGGACTTCCTCACCCGGGCGACCAAGTGGTTTGCCGTGTCCTTTGTTGTTCTTGCTGTCATCCTTGCTGGCCTTGCTGTGGATGCGAGCGGGTCGGGCGAGCTCGACGAATCGCTCGATCGCTCCGTCAGCGCTACCGATGAAACTGCTCCGGCAGCAGGCGATGAAGCGGGTGACACCGCCGCAGAACCAGCGTCAGACGATCCGCTGGCCGACGTTGCTGAATAACCGGCCTGAAGCGCTTGACTGAGTAATTTCAGTCGCCCCGCCTGAAACCGGGGAAAATTCGTGCCAACACGGTAAAACTCATCGCATTGTGCTTGCGCCGAATCCCCGCGTGAGCTTAAGGCTCAACTCCCATGGCGCGGTACATTTTTATCACCGGCGGCGTGGTCTCCTCGCTCGGCAAAGGTCTCATGGCAGCCTCACTGGCAGCCCTCCTTCAGGCGCGCGGGTACAAGGTCCGTATCCGCAAGTTTGATCCCTATCTGAATGTCGATCCGGGCACGATGAGCCCGTATCAGCACGGCGAGGTCTACGTCACGGACGATGGGGCCGAAACCGATCTGGATCTCGGCCATTATGAACGCTTTACTGGCGTTTCCGCGCACCAGAATGACAACATAACCTCTGGCCGAGTGTATCGCGATATCATCACCAAGGAACGTCGCGGCGATTACCTCGGCGCCACGGTTCAGGTGATCCCGCACGTCACCGATGAGATCAAGCAATTCGCACTGCAAGATCAGGGCGACCATGATTTCATCCTGTGCGAAATCGGCGGCACGGTTGGCGATATCGAAAGCCTGCCATTTATTGAAGCGATCCGGCAGTTGCGTAATGAATTGCCGCAGGAACAGACCTGTCTCGTCCATGTCACGCTGGTCCCCTATCTCTCTGCTGCAGGCGAGCTGAAAACCAAGCCGACCCAGCATTCCGTTCGTGAATTGACCAGCCTGGGTGTGCAGCCAAATGTTCTGCTCACTCGCTGCGAACATCCGCTGCCTGAAAGCGAGCGCAAGAAGATCGCGCTGTTCTGCAATGTCCGGCGCGAAGCGGTTATTCCAGCGCTTGATGCCAGCAGCATCTATGCAGTGCCGCAGCAATATCATGACGAGGGCCTCGACCGTGAAGTCTTGCGCCATTTCGGAATGCTCGATCAATCCAGCGCGCCCGATATGGCACGCTGGGACGACGTGGTTGATCGCTACGAACATCCCGAGGGCGAAGTTACCATCGGCGTGGTCGGCAAATATGTCGGCTTGCCCGATGCGTATAAGTCGCTGAATGAGGCGTTGGTGCATGGCGGCATGGCCAATCGCACCAAGGTCAACATTCGCTGGATTGATGCCGAAGTGTTCGAGCAGGGGGATGACGATATCGTCACCCAGCTGGAGCCGCTGCACGCAATCCTTGTCCCCGGCGGCTTTGGCGAACGCGGTAGCGAAGGCAAAATCGCCAGCGTCCGCTTCGCGCGCGAACGTAAAGTGCCGTTCTTCGGGATTTGCCTGGGAATGCAGATGGCCTGCATCGAAGGCGCGCGCAACTTGGCCGGTGTCGAGGGCGCATCCTCCACCGAGTTTGGTGAAACGCAAGAACCCGTCGTCGGCATCATTACCGAATGGATGAGCGAAGAAGGACTACAGCAGCGCTCCGCCGATACCGATCTGGGTGGCACAATGCGGCTTGGCGCATATCAGGCCAATCTGGCACGCAACAGTCACGTTTCGCAGATCTATGGTGGAGCGACAGAAATTTCCGAGCGTCACCGCCATCGTTACGAGGTCAACGCGGCCTACAAAGAACGGCTCGAAGAGGGCGGCTTGATATTTTCAGGCATGTCGCCCGATGGATTGCTGCCCGAAATTGTCGAAAGGCCCGATCATCCGTGGTTTGTCGGCGTGCAATTTCATCCTGAACTCAAGAGTAGGCCGTTCGACCCGCATCCGCTGTTCTCGGGCTTTATTGCCGCCGCACTAGCCCAGTCGCGCCTCGTTTAAGCGATAGTTCCCGCTTGCTTGCGCCGGGCGGAGAAAATACTTGCAATTGTTAGTATCCAAGGCGTAACTCCCTGCCATCGGGGCAAGGGGGTTGGCCTGACTTCATTTTATCGTGACGCCATGCAGTCACTTGATTTTTCGCGCCCCCAAACGTGATTAGACCGGCTCTGCGCAGGTGACGTGGGTTTCCTCGCGCGGTCGGATCGGTCTTGCTGGTGTGACAGGCTGTCTCTTGCGACCCGGACAGCTTATTTCGCTGGCTAGTCGGCGCATCGCGTCGAGGGGGCGGGCTTTAGCGGGCCCGCCCCCAACTCATTTCAGGCTTCAGCTCGGTTGTGGATGGTTTCAGGCGGCAGAGGCCTGGCCATCGTCCTTCTTGTCACCATCGACCACTTCCAGCGTGTTGCCGCCAATTGCGATCTTCTTGGGCTTCATCGCCTCGGGCACTTCGCGCACCAGATCGATCACCAGCATGCCATCCTGCAAATCGGCGTTCTCGACGCGAACATAATCGGCCAGTTCAAACCGGCGCTCGAACCCGCGATTGGCAATGCCCATATGCAGCATTTCGCCATCTACGGTCTCGTCGCGCTTTTTGCCCTGCACAGTCAGCAGGTTCTGCTGCGCGGTGATATCGATGTCGCCTGCGCGAAAACCTGCTACGGCAATGGTGATGCGGTAAGCGTCTTCATCGCGGCGCTCGATGTTGAAAGGTGGGTAATTGTCGCCCGACGATCCGCGGCTGTTGTTCTCCAGCAGATCAAACAGCCGGTCAAAGCCGACCGTGGAACGACGATATGGGGTAAGGTCAGTACGGTTCATTGAAACAAATCCTCTGTTGAGCAATTTGAGATATTACGGACCCATGATTGGCNNTCCGTGATTGAAAGATAGTTGGCCGGGCGCGGGTTTCAAGAATGCGCGAAGAGATTTGAAAAGGGGCAGACGTGAGCACACCCAAAGTCGAAATTTACACCAAGGCGTTCTGCGGTTTTTGCGTGAGGGCGAAGCGGCTGCTCGACCAGAAGGGCATCGACTATGTCGAGCACGACATCTCGATGGGCGGCGAGAAACGTGATGAGATGATGGCGCGCAAGCCCGATGCAATGACGGTGCCTCAGATATTTATCGGCGATCAGGCTGTCGGCGGATCCGATGAGCTTGTTGCGCTCGAACGTGAGGGCAGGCTGGACGCTCTACTGGGGCTGTAAGCAACGCTAACATGACCAAGATTGCGCTCTTACAGATGACTTCTGGTGTCGACCCGCAAGCCAATGCAGCGACCATTTGCGATGCTGCTCGCGGCGCCGCAAATGTCGGTGCAACAATGCTCTTCACGCCGGAAATGGCTGGTTTGCTCGATCAAAAGCGAGCGCGAGCGAGCGAGCACATCGTTCCCGAGAGCGAAAGCAGCTTGGTCAAAGATGTCGCACAGGCAGCGGGAGAAGCAGGCATCTGGATTTCGCTTGGCCTGCCAGTTGTGAATGAGCGCGGGGGCTGGTCCAATCGCACGATACTGTTCGACGCCGCAGGCAACATCGCGGCGCGATATGACAAGATTCACATGTTCGACATGGCGCTGGACGGCGGCGAAAGCTGGCAGGAATCGCGGGCCTATGATCCCGGCGAACAGGCGGTCAGCTGCCCTGATACTCCGATAGGGCGGCTCGGCCTGACCATCTGCTACGATATCCGCTTTCCCGCGCTGTTCGAGGAGCTTGGCCGGCAGCAATGCGATGCAATCGCCACGCCTGCCGCATTTACGGTGCCGACGGGCAGGGCGCACTGGCACCTTCTCCAACGGGCGAGGGCGGTCGAATCCAGCGCCTTTGTGATCGCCGCCGCGCAAGTTGGCGCGCATGAGGACGGGCGGCGCACTTACGGCCATTCGCTCGTGGTCGATCCTTGGGGAGAAGTGCTGCTCGATATGGGCGGTGAGGACGCCGGACTGGGCTTTTGCAATATCGATCTAGGCCGGATTGCCGAAGTGCGCAGCCAGCTGCCCAGCCTTGCTAATCGGCGCGATATCCCGCAATCGCGCTAGCAATGATTGTTTATGACCTTTCCTGCTGCAATGGCCATCGCTTCGAAGGCTGGTTTGGCTCGTCTGAAGATTTCACCGCCCAGCGCGACGATGGCCTGTTGTGCTGTCCGGAATGCGGAACACCTGATGTGGTGAAAGCGCCGATGGCTCCTGCAGTGGGCCGCAAGGGCAATAGCGCGCCGAGTGCCGCACCACTCGATGCTGAGCCACAAGTGCCAGCGCCAAGTCCTGCTCCGCAGACTGGCCGTGCGGTTTCGAATGCCCCGATGCCGCCCGAAGTGGCGAAAGCGCTGGAGAAACTTGCCGACGCGCAGTCCCAGGCGCTTAAAGACAGCAAATGGGTCGGCAAGGGTTTCGCCGAGCAATCGCGCGCGATGCATTATGGCGAGCAGGACCATGCGCCCATTCACGGCGAGGCCAGCATCAAGGAAGCACAGGAGCTGGTGGACGAAGGTGTCCCCGTCGCGCCGCTACCATTCCCGATCGCGCCGCCCGAAAAACTGAATTGATAGCGTAAAGCTGCGTGGTGCGCCCGACAGGATTCGAACCTGTGGCCTCCGGATTAGGAATCCGATGCTCTATCCGACTGAGCTACGGGCGCTGCCGTGAGCGATCTAGTCAGGAGAGGAGGGCTGCACAAGCTCTAGCTTGGATGGCAGACTTCAGACGTCTTCAGTCTTCTCT
>DFBR01000034.1:0-6750 GCA_002367375.1 Erythrobacter sp. UBA3075
CACCGTAGACATCGGAAGCGGCGAAGCAGACCGCTGGGCGCATTATGCGGTCTACGCCGAAAGTGTTAGTAATCTCGGCACGCCGGTCTTCCCGCGCAGCCTGTTCGATGCGGTGCTCGATACGCTTGATGGCGATATCCTGACCATTCGGCACGAAGGCGGAGCGGTTGCCAGTGTACTGTCGCTCTATCACGATGGTGCGGTCATGCCCTATTGGGGTGGCGGAACCTGGGACGCGCGCCGTTTGCGGGCCAATGACCGGATGTATTACGCGCTTATGCTCCATGCCCGTCAGCGGGGCTGTGATCGGTTTGATTTTGGACGCAGCAAAACCGGCAGCGGCGCCTATAGCTTCAAGAAGAACTGGGGCTTCGATCCTCAGCCATTGTCCTATGCCAGTTGGACCGCGCCGGGACACGAGGCCCGCGATGCCGACCCGACGAGCGCGCAGCACCAGTCGCGCATCGCGCTATGGAAGAAACTACCGCTGCCCGTGGCCAACCGGCTCGGTCCGATCATCGCGAGGGGGCTGGGGTGAGCGGCGAGATACTCTTTCTTGCGCATCGCCTGCCATTTCCGCCGGACCGGGGCGACAAGATACGCTCGCACCATGTGCTGAAGGCGCTTGCCCCAATTGCGCCGGTTCATGTCGGCTGTCTGGCAGAGGATGCGCGCGATCTGGCGCATGAGCACGAATTGGCTGCGCTTGCCGCTTCGCATTGTATGCCGCTGCGTTCCAAGCCGCTGCCCTTGGCGGGGATTGAGGCGCTGGGCCGCTCTGAATCGATCAGCTTTGCGGCATTCCGCTCCGACAGGCTGCGGCGCTGGGTGGAGCAGACGTTGGCAGAGCGCAATATCGCGGCGATTTATGTGTTTTCCGGCCAGATGGGGCAATATGTGCCAGCTGATTGGCATGGCCGCCTCGTGGTTGATCTGGTCGATGTCGATTCGGCCAAATTCGATGCTTACGCCAAGGCCGGATCAGGCCCGCGTGCCTGGATTGATGCGCGTGAAGGGCGGATGCTTCGCCGGGTGGAAGCGGATCTTGCGAGGCGCGCAGATGAGACATTGCTGGTGAGCGATGCCGAAGCCGCGCTGCTGCGCTCACGCGTACCGGGCCAGGCGAGCATTCGAGCGCTGCGCAATGGAATTGATTGTGAAGCCTTTGATCCGGCAAATGTGCAACCGCACTCTGCGCTGGCTTCAGATGGCCCACATATCGTCTTCACCGGGCAAATGGACTACGCACCCAACATCGCGGCAGTCGCCCGTATGGCGCGCGCGATCATGCCCGAAGTTCGTCGCTCGCTGCCAGAAGCACGATTTCATGTCGTTGGCCGCGCTCCGACGCGCGAGGTGCAGGCGCTGCACGGCGAAAATGGAACCCGGATCATCGGCGAAGTACCCGATACGCGCCCATGGCTTGCCGGGGCTGACATCGTTGTTGCGCCGCTGACCATCGCGCGCGGTGTGCAGAACAAAGTGCTCGAAGCGATGGCCATGGCGCGGCCGGTCGTTGTTTCGCCGGAGGCTGCAACTGGCATTGATGCCCAGAGCAATAGCCAATTAGTGATCGCTGAGAGCGACGCTGCCTTTGTGGCCAATATCTTGGGGTTAACAACCGAGGCGAAGGTCGCGAAAGAATTGGGGCAGGCCGCGCGCCATTTCGTGCAGCAGACCATGAGCTGGCCTGCCATGTTGGCCGACCTGCCCGCGTTGATGGGCTTTGACGGTGGAACCCGGCGCGATGCGGCTTGATGCGATCTCGCCGCAACGCGCGCTGATCGCGGACAGTATTGCGCCCCATTGGCGACGCCCGCTGATGCAGCTTGCGCTGGCGTGGGCGACAATCTTCCTGCTTTTCGCTCCCGATTGGGCAGAGATGGCGGTCCATTGGTGGAACAGTTCCACCTACAATCACATCCTGCTCGTCCCACCGATCCTTGTCTGGCTTGTCTGGCAACGCGCGGCAGAGCTCACAAAGCTTACTCCGCATGCTTGGTGGCCGGGCCTAATCGCATTTGCAGGCGCGCTGTTCCTGTGGCTGCTGGGCGATATCTCCGGTCTTGCAACGGCGACGCATCTGGGCGTGGTGTTGGCACTTCAGTCAGCGGTGCTTACCATGTTGGGGCCGCGAGTGAGCTGGGCGCTGCTGTTTCCGCTCTGCTATGGCCTGTTCCTTGTGCCGATCGGCGATGAACTGGTGCCTGCGCTCCAGATGGTCACCGCCGAAATCACTATCGCGCTGACCATGGCGAGCGGTATCCCTGCACATATCGAAGGCGTGTTTATCGATACCCCTGCGGGCCTGTTTGAGGTGGCAGAGGCGTGTTCGGGCGTGAAATTCCTCATCGCCATGATCGCGCTCGGCACGCTCGTGGCGCATGTCTGCTTCCGGTCGTGGTGGCGGCGCGGGGGATTTATGGCGCTGGCGATTATCATTCCGATCCTTGCCAACGGCGTGCGCGCGTGGGGCACGATCTATATCGCGCAATCGCAAGGCGTCGCTTTTGCCGCCGGGTTCGATCACATTGTCTATGGCTGGGTGTTCTTCGCGCTGGTGATGGGCTTGTTGCTCGCCATCGCGTGGAAGTTTTTTGACCGCAAGGTCGACGCGCCGTTCATCGATGGGGAGCGGATTGCGCGCATGACGGTGTTCACGCCGTTTGAGCAGCGCTCAACGAATGGCTGGAAGGTGCCAGCTTCTCTGGCCGCGATGGCGCTTTTGACGCTTGCATGGTCGACTGCGGCGCAATCTCTCGAAGCGCACATTGCCGAGCCCATCGCGCTTCCTGAAGTTGATGGCTGGACGCGTGTTTCACCTGCTCACTCCCATCAATGGCAGCCGCGAATGGGCGGTGCAGACCAGATTGAGAGGGCAAGTTACCAGAACGCACAGGGCCGCGTTGTGGACGTGGTTTACGCGCTCTACGCCGCCCAGTCCGAAGGCCGCGAAGCTGGTTCTGCGGGGCAGGGGGCATTACCGGTGGACAGCGACTGGCGTTGGTTGTCCGCAACCACTGCTCATGATGGTGTGGCTGGCGAGCGCATTCAGGCGCTCGGAACACATCGCCGCGTGGCGGAAACTTGGTTCCGTATGGGCGATTGGAGTGGAGGAAGCCTGCTGCGCCTCAAACTTCTCACCATGCGTGATCGCCTGTTTTTGCGGGCGCGCCCCACTGTCATGCTGATCCTTTCAGCGGAAGAGCGGCAAGGCGACGAGGGGACTCAGGCTATCGCCGACTTCCGCTCTTCCACCGACGACCTGAATGAATGGATGGACCGCGCGCGCGGCGTGGATTAACGCAGCCACCCATGTGCGGGATCGCAGGTCTTTTTCATACAGGAACCATCAAGCCGGTTGATCCAGCGCGGGTTGAGCGGATGTGCGACGTGCTCGCCCATCGCGGGCCTGACGGCTCAGGGGTCTGGACCGCACCCGGCGTAGGGCTGGGGCATCGCCGCCTGGCAATTATCGACCTCGATGGTTCACCGCAGCCGATGCATTCGGCTGATGAACGCGCAGTGGTTGTCTTCAATGGCGAAATTTACAATTTCCGCGAATTGCGCCGTGAGCTTGAGGGCTATGGCGTGCAGTTCAAGACCGATGGTGATACCGAGGTAATCCTTGCCGCCTGGCAACGCTGGGGTGAGGATTGCGCGGCGCATCTGGACGGCATGTTCAGCTTCGCGATCTACGACCGGGCCGATCGCACGCTGTTCCTCGCCCGCGACCGGTTTGGTGTGAAACCGCTGTTCTTTGCAGAATTGTCCGATGGTTCACTGGCATTTGCGTCTGAATTAAAGGGCTTGCTCGCGCACCCTTTGCTGCGGCGCGAGGTCGATCCGCTGGCAATCGAGGATTACATGACCTGGGGCTACGTCCCCGATCACCGATCTATCCTGCGCGGAGTTCGCAAGCTGCCGGCGGGTCATAGCCTGTTGCTCAAGCATGACATGCCATTGCCGTCGCCACGGCAGTATTGGGACATCAGCTTCGAGAAACGCCACAAGGCAAAGCCGCGTGATCTGGAGGCGGAGCTGCTGCATCATTTGCAGCAGGCGGTCGAAAGCCGCATGGTCTCTGACGTGCCGCTGGGCGCATTTCTATCGGGCGGCGTGGACAGTTCTGCCGTGGTCGCCTTCATGGCCGGGGCAGGGCGCGGCAAGGTGCGGACATGCTCTATCGGGTTTGACGTTGCCAGCGCCGACGAGACGAGCCATGCCGAATCGGTCGCGCGCCTGTTCGATACCGATCATGCCAGCCGCACAGTCAGCGCAGATCAGTTTGACGCGATCGACACCATTGCGGGTATGTTTGACGAGCCTTTCGCCGACGCCTCCGCCTTGCCAACTTGGCGGGTGTGCCAATTGGCGCGCGAGAGTGTGACGGTGGCGCTGTCTGGCGATGGCGCGGATGAGGCGTTCGCTGGTTACCGCCGTCAGGTGTTCCATGCGCATGAGGAGCGGGTCCGCGGTCTGATCCCGCGCGGCGTTCGGTCCAGAATGTTGGGGCCGCTCGGCGATGTTTTCCCCAAGCTCGATTGGGCGCCGCGCCCGCTGCGCGCCAAATCGACCTTGCAGTCACTCGCCGGGTCTGGAGCGGACGGATATGCGAGGGCGCTGTCAGTTGTGCCGCCCGACATCAGGCATGGCCTGTATAGCGATAGCTTGCACAAGCAGATTGGCGGCTATCGCGGTGAGACTCCATTGGCGGAGATGATGGCGTCGGCTCCGGCGCGTTCGGGCCTTGATGCCGCGCAATATGCTGACCTGAAGTTCTGGTTGCCGGGTGACATCCTGACCAAGGTTGATCGCACCAGCATGGCGGTGAGTCTGGAAGCGCGCGAACCGCTGCTCGACCATCGGCTTGTGGAGTTTGCGGCGGGCCTGCCCGAAGGGCTGCGTGTGAAGCGGTCCCAAGGCAAATGGCTGCTCAAGAAGTCGATGGAGCGCTATCTGCCCGACGACATTCTGTACCGGCCCAAGCAGGGCTTCGTTACGCCGATTGCCGAGTGGTTTCGCGGTCCGTTGACGGGCAAGGCGCGCGGTATTTCCAAGAGCGCGATGCTGGCCCGTACCGGATGGTTCGACAACGCCCGCATCGCCGAGATCGCCGAGGCGCATATCGCTGGGAAGTCGGATCATTCGCGGCTGCTGTGGCAATTGCTGATGCTGGATCGCTCGCTCGCGCGGCTCGGCATTAGCTAACTGACGCGGCCATGGCCTAGCGCCATATAGTCTGTGCTTTGCATTTCCTTGAGGCGGCTGACGGTCCGGTCGAACTCGAATGCACCGTCGCCTTTCTGGTACAGCTCTTCCGGCACTGTTTCGGCAGTTGCGAATAGCTTCACACCATTCTCATACAGCCCGTCGATCAGCTTGGTGAAGCGGATTGCTTCATTGCGGTTCTCTGGCCCCATGCGCGGGATCGCGACGACGATGACCGAGTGATATTCCCGGGCAATTGCTAGATAATCCGCCGCGCCGCGGTTTTCTCCGCACAACCGCTTGAAACTGAAGACAGCAACGCCTTTCAGGCTCTTGGGTACGAACAAGGTTCGTCCGCCGCCAAGTTCAAGTTCGCCGCTGGGAACGTGCTCAGCATCTTCTGGCGCATAGTCGGTCAGACGGAAGAAGGCCTCTCGTACCTGCGCCGTTGCGGTGTCTCCGACGGGCGTATGCCAGGTTGCGAGATCACCGAGACGGTCGAGCCGGTAATCGGTCGGGCCGTTCAATGGCACCACGTCCATTTCTGCTTCGACCAAGTCTATGAAAGGCAAGAATAGCGAGCGGTTGAGACCGTCTTTGTAGAGGTCTGATGGCGGGCGGTTGCTCGTGGTTACGATGGTCACGCCTTCATCAACCATCAGTGCTGTAAACAGCCGCGCCATGATCGCCGCATCGGCGGTGTTAGTTACCACCATTTCGTCAAAGGCGAGGCAGCGGATATCGGCAGCAAGCCGTTTCGCTACGCGCCGTACTGGCCCTTCGGTTTGGACTTCGCGCTCCTCGCGTAGCAACGCATCGACTTCTAGCATGAAGGCATGGAAATGGACGCGGCGTTTCTCTTTGATGTTCAGCGTCGTGACGAACAGATCCATCAGCATGGATTTGCCGCGTCCCACGCCGCCCCACATATAAACGCCCTGCGGCGATGCCTTGCGGCGACCGAAAAACTGCCCGAGCAATCCGCCCGGCGTATCCGCTTCCAGATCTTTCTGGAGTTGATCGAGCCGTGCGGCGGCGGCCCGCTGGTCCGGATCGGGTTGCAGTTCTCCGGCGGCGACCAGCTTTTCATATTGTGCGAGCAGTCCGCTCATTTCAGGCTGCGGAAAGTTTACGCAGGATGCCGGAAAAGGAGGCGACGGTATCGTCTTCCTGTACCACCAGCCCTCGCGTGAATACCATCCGCCCGGTCTCCTTGGTCACTTCTACTACCGCATCGAGAGGACGATCTGGATCACCAGCGGTGAGGAATTGATTGTTCACTTCCACCGTTACTGCGCGTTCGAGACTTGAGCCAAGGATCAGGCTGGCTCCGGCGAACATCGAAACATCGACCAGTGAGAGGATCACGCCGCCGTGGATTACGTCGTTCATGTTGCGATGGATCATTTCAGGGAACATGCGCACACGCGCATGTTCGGTATCGTCGAGGCGCACCAGCATCAGGCCGATCACCGACTGGTTGAAGCGCCGTCCGTCAGGAACGCGCCATTCCTGCCATCCCGGGTGATCGGGGTGCTC
>DFBR01000034.1:6839-6997 GCA_002367375.1 Erythrobacter sp. UBA3075
TGGCAGCGATAGAGGCGGAAGGGGTCTTCCAGATCGTCCAACCGTTCGCCTGTCATCTCGTCACGGCTGTCGGCCAGCCAGCGGTAGGCTTGCAGGAGGATTGCCGGGCCGAGGAATTTGTCCGAATTCCACCAATAGCTGGGGCAGGCGGTTGAGCA
>DFBR01000034.1:7084-8601 GCA_002367375.1 Erythrobacter sp. UBA3075
TTCACCACTTCCATATGCGGTAGCGGAGTGATGCGGATATCACCGCCCATATCCTCAATCGCAGTGGTGCAGGCGAGGCCGTTCTTGCCGTTCATGTTCATCGAGCACGAACCACAAATGCCTTCGCGGCAGGAGCGGCGGAAGGTCAGTGTTGGGTCAATCTCGTTCTTGATCTTGAACAGCGCGTCCAGAACCATTGGCCCGCAATTGTCCAAATCGACCTCGAATGTGTCGTAGCTGGGGTTCTTCCCGCTGTCCGGGTCATAGCGATAGATGCGGAAGGTCTTCACCCGCGTCGCTCCATCGGCCTTGTGGACTTCGCCGTCCTTGCGGATCTTGCTGTTCTTCGGAAGGGTGAATGTTGCCATTGGAAATCCCGGTTTTCTTACGTTTCGTCCTATCTAGCCATCATGCGCGAGAGGGCAAGCTGGACCTTTGCTCGATAGGTTTTTCTGCACGGAAATTCAAAAGCAATCTCGCTTAATGTGGAGCACATGGAGCACAGTCCTGTTTCGAAAATCCCTCCCGGCCCAAGCAACCCAATTTACACCGGAAATACGGCAGAGAGGTCGGGTTATCGAGATCATCAGGCGGCCCTAGATTATCAGCCAGACAGTAGGAAAATTTACGCATGGTTTGGCACAGGGCGGCAATCTTTGGCGCGCAGCGGGGATGTGCCCGACCCTCAGAATATCATGCCCTTGGTATTCGACCTGCTGGATGAAACGAGCATCGCCGCAGCAGTCGCGNNACACTGCCAGATGGCACGGGGCCGGAACGGAGCCGCCGCCACATCGCACCTGACGCCATGACGCAGATGTTGGAGCTCAACACGGTCGGTCCGGCACTGGTGGCAAAGCATGTCCTGCCGCTATTCCCGCGCGAGCAAGGCTGCGCTGAATATGCTGATTCGCAATTTCGCTATCGAGATGGGCCGAACGCACAAACATTCGCGCATTGTTGGTCTGCATCTTCCCTGCCGGGTCTTAGTCCAGCAGACCGTGACGTTGCAGGCTGGAAGCGATAATCGTCTCGATCAGCTGTTCCTGCGTCCAGCCCTGCAAAACTGCCGAGCGCCCGAAGACCTTTTCCGACCACAGATTGCAATTGAGGTTGAGCTCAAGAAAGATGACCTCGCCCGTTTCCTCATTCACACGGAATTCAAAACGGCCGTAATCAAACGGGCGATATTCGCCCCACAGGCGCTGCGTGTAATCGGCAATGGTCGCGGCGAAACGATCATTGGTGAACGGATCGAGCGAATATTTCTGTGAGCGGTCCACCAGATCGCGCTTTTCCTCGTAAGTGCGCAAATGGCTGGGATCGGCCTGACGGAAGATCATCATCGGCATGATGTGCGGTTCTTCCAGTGTGATGACCGGAACTTCCACATCGCTGCCGTCTACGAATGGCTCGACGATCGCATCCTGACCCAGCGCATGGACTTCGGCCACGGCACCGCGCACTTCGTCCAGCCCCGCAGCATCGCGGACGCCCCAGCTGGCAGAGGAATTGTT
>DFBR01000052.1:0-417 GCA_002367375.1 Erythrobacter sp. UBA3075
GCACGCACATGCATGTTGATAAAGCGCGCCGCGCTTTGCAGGCTGCGGCTGACTTCACCCGGCTCAGCCACACGGGCCACATCAAAGCTGTGCCGGAAGCTGGCGTCGGCGGGCAAATCCCAAGTCACGTCGACTTCAGCAACGGGGCCGTAATCCTCAAACACCGGACCAGTGGTGAAGCCGTCAGGAACGTCCTGTGCTGCGGCGGGTGCGGTGAGCATCATTGCCGCCAATATCGTGAGCATTCGCATCGCCATTCTCCTACCCAGCCGCCTTCTTCAGCGCCACGCGGATCAATTCGCCTTCGCCCGCATCTTCGCCCAATTCTTCCTGTGCGCGTGCCACGGCTTGCGCGGCAACGGCGGGTTTGAAGCCGAGGTTCTGCAAGGCGCTCACCGCATCGGCGCTTGCTCCGCC
>DFBR01000052.1:491-940 GCA_002367375.1 Erythrobacter sp. UBA3075
CCCTGCGCCCGCGCAACCGTCGCCGCATCGCCGCCCGCACAGGCATCACGCAATTCGCCCGCCGACAATGCCGAGAGGATTGCCAGCCCAACCTTGCTGCCCACGCCCTGCACTTGGGTGAGCAGGCGGAACCAGTCGCGCTCCCCGCCATCGGCAAAGCCCAGCAGACGCATATCGTTCTCGCTCACCTGCAAATCGGTGTAGAGTGTGCATTCATCGCCAGCCCCGCCCAATGCGGCCAAGGTCTTGGTCGAACAATGGACCAGATAGCCAACCCCGCGCACATCGACCACGGCCCAATCGTCGCCAGTTTCGTCCAAACGTCCTGTCAGCTTTGCAATCATGTTTTGTTCCTGCCTGCTGGCTGATGCAAATGCCAGCGCAATCGTGCGCTTTTCCTCATAAACGCGGCTATTGTGGAGCACATGGAGCACTGTCCAAGGTCCAAT
>DFBR01000052.1:1048-3464 GCA_002367375.1 Erythrobacter sp. UBA3075
CATGAGCTGGAACACATTCGGACGCATTTTTCGCTTCACCACTTGGGGGGAAAGCCACGGCCCTGCATTGGGCGTGGTTGTGGACGGGTGCCCGCCGGGGATTTCCCTGTCCGAAGAGGACATCCAGCCCTTCCTTGACGCGCGCAAACCGGGTCAGAACCGCTTCACCACGCAGCGGCGCGAGGCGGATGAGGTGCGTATTCTTTCGGGCGTGTTCGAAGGTAAGACAACCGGCACACCGATCAGCCTGATGATCGAAAACACCGACCAGCGCAGCAAGGATTATTCCGAAGTCGCCAAGGCCTATCGCCCCGGCCATGCGGATTACACTTACGATGCGAAATACGGTTTTCGCGATTATCGCGGCGGTGGCCGCTCTTCGGCACGCGAAACTGCGGCGCGGGTGGCGGCAGGCGCGATTGCGCGGCTCGTCATTCCCGAAGTTACGATCACCGGCTGGGCCGAAGCAATTGGCGAACACGCCGTGGATTATGACCGTTTCGACGCGGATCAAATCCGCGAAAACGCCTTCTTCTGCCCCGATGCTGAGGCGGCGATGGCATGGGAAAGCGTGATCGACGAGACACGCAAAGCCGGATCATCGCTCGGCGCGAGTGTCGCGTGCGAGGCTGTCGGCGTTCCCGCCGGATGGGGCGCGCCGGTCTATGCCAAGCTCGACAGCGAACTCGCCGCCGCGATGGTCAGCATCAATGCGGTCAAGGGCGTGGAGATTGGCGATGGCTTCGCCGCTGCGCGCCTGTCCGGCGAAGGCAATGCCGATGCAATGTCACCCGGCGTGGACGGCCCAGAATTTGCCGCCAACCACGCGGGCGGCATTGCAGGCGGTATCTCGACCGGCCAGCCGGTTGTCACGCGGGTAGCGTTCAAACCGACCAGCTCGATCCTGACGCCGGTTGATACGATTACGCCCGAAGGCGAAGCGACCGAAATCCGCACCAAAGGCCGTCACGACCCCTGCGTCGGCATTCGCGGTGTGCCTGTTGTTGAAGCGATGATGGCGCTGGTTCTGGCGGATCAGAAATTGCTGCACCGGGCGCAGTGCGGCTCCGAACAGGCGTAAAACGCCGCGCTCAACGCTCTTTCCAGAAGTCCCCATCTGTGATCGAAAAATTCGATCTCCGCAATCGCACAAAATCGCTTTTGTGCAGCGCAACAATCCCTATCTCGAACGCGTTATCCGAACAAATCGCCCGATCATGGGCAAAACACACACAGGAGATTTTTCGCATGGGTATTATCGGCAGCCAGATCAAGCCGTTCACTGCCACCGCCTTTCAGGCCGGTAAGGACTTTTTCGATGTCACCGACGAAGACGTGAAGGGCAAGTGGGCCGTATTCTTCTTCTACCCGGCCGATTTTACCTTCGTCTGCCCGACCGAGCTGGAAGACATGGGTGAGCATTCCGACATGCTGCAAAAGCTGGACGTTGAAGTTTACGGCGTGTCGACCGACACCCATTTCAGCCACAAGGCATGGCACGATACTTCGGACAAGATCAGCAAGCTGAACTTCGCGTTCCTGGGCGACCAAAACCACAATCTCGCGCGCAATTTTGATGTGCTGCGTGAAGGCGTTGGCCTTGCTGACCGGGCAACCTTTGTGGTCGATCCTGACGGCGTGATCCAGCTGGTCGAACAAACCTGCGAAGGCGTTGGCCGCAATGCCAATGAACTGGTCCGCAAGATCCGCGCGGCACAATATGTTCGCGCCAATCCGGGCCAAGTCTGCCCTGCCGCATGGGAAGAAGGCAGCGAAACGCTGGCACCCTCGCTCGACCTTGTCGGCAAGATCTAAGCTGATCTGATCAGATAGGGCTGCGCGCACTCCTCCCCCCCTTTGTGAGGCGCGCAGTTTCTAGCCCGAGCTTTCGCTCGGGTCGCACGAAGGCCCGGGGCACCCCCCCTTCTCCCGCCCCGGGCCTTTTTCTTTCGTTGAATGAAACGGTGACCAATCCATGCTCGACCAGAACTTGAAAGATCAGCTTTCCAGCTATCTCGGAAACTTGCGCGAACCGATCGAACTCGTGGCCTCGCTCGGCGAAGGCAAGGAGTCGGATGAGACGCGCGAATTGCTCGAAGTGATTTCAGGCTTGTCGGACAAGGTCGCCGCGCGATTTGATGGCGATGACGCTCGCCGCCCCAGCTTCATCGTGCGCCGCGCTTCTGACGCCACGCGCCGGGTCCGCTTTGCCGGTCTGCCGATGGGCCATGAATTCACCTCGCTGGTGCTCGCCCTGCTTTGGGCAGGCGGCCATCCGCCTAAGGTTTCGGACGAAGTTCTCGAACAGATCCGCGCGCTCGAAGGCGATTTCAACTTCGAAATGTATTTCAGCCTCAGTTGCCACAATTGCCCCGACGTGGTGCAGGCGCTGACGCTGATGGCGCTGGAAAATCCG
>DFBR01000116.1:0-6550 GCA_002367375.1 Erythrobacter sp. UBA3075
GAGGACGGGAACATTGAAACCGGCTTCAAACCCCAATTCAATACGCTGAATATGTTTCTGGTGCCGATGGACCATGCGGTCACCTATGTCCCACCCTTCGCGCCCAAGGGCCGCTACGCGATCAGCGGGTGGCTGCGCGACCGATGACCGCTGGTGGTCCGCAGGCCTATTTCTTGCAAGCGCAAACTGCCGCGCAGGGAGGCGATACCGCGCAGGCGCTGACGATCCTCAAACAGGGCATGGAGCAATATCCGCGCGAAGCCGGACTGCGTCATGCTGCGGGCAAAATACTACTCGACCAAGGCGACCCTGCCGCTGCCGCCGACTGGTTCGGCAAGGCGCATGGGCTAGAGCCCAGCAGAGACAATTTCGCCATCGATCAGGCAATCGCACTCGGCACTGCCGGAGCTCATGGAGAGGCGCTCGCCGTGTTGGACGCGATCGAGAGCCGTGCCGCAGACACCGCCCTATACTGTTCAACCAGAGGATTTTCAGAACGTGCTGCGGGCAACCTTGCAGCCTCCGCCAAATGGTACGACCGCGCTCTGGCGATTGAACCGCAACGCACCCGCGCCGTGCAAGGACGCGCCACCGTTGCTCTGGAGCGCGGGGAAAGCGATGCGGTCGAACAATTTGACCGGGCGCTGCGGCTCAACCCGAGCGATCCGCACATGTGGTATAGCAAGGCGCAGGCGCTCGATGTCGATGGGCAGACTGACGCCGCCCGGCAGATCATGGACACGCTGCTCGCCAAGATACCGCATTGGCCCGACGCGCTGAAATTCGTCGCCCAATTGCGGCTTGCAGCTGGTGAGAAGGATTTCGCATCGCATTACGGAGAGGCGGTAAAGCGCGCACCGCAGGATGCGAATATTCCGGCCGAATGGGCGGCGCAGCTCTATGGCCTCGACTACGCCGCCGAAGCTGCCGAAATCGTCACCCGCGCCCGGCGCAATTTTCCTGATGATGCGCGTCTCGCGCTGCTGGAGGCGATCTATAGCGGCGCTGCTGGCGAGGACGACAAGGCCACGCGGCTCTATGCCGAAAACACCGCCGATACGGAGGAACGCTGGGTGCATGAGGGCCGTTTTGCGATCCGCACAGGCCAGCTTGATCGGGCCGAACACACGCTGGAACGCGCCCTCGAACACAATCCGCAGAACATCGCCGCATGGGCGTTTCGCGGAATTCTGTGGCGCCTGACCGAAGACCCGCGCGCTGCATGGCTGCATGAGCAGGAAGGACTCGTGCAACGCGTGGAACTGCACGATGCAGATACGGTCTTGCCTCCCGCTATCGAGTTGCTCAACACCTTGCACGACGGCAGCCCGTTTCCACTTGGCCAGTCGCTGCGCGGCGGCACGCAAACGCGCGGCCAATTGTTCGATCGTGTCGAGCCAGAGCTGCAAGCGCTGCGCGCTGCGATCTTGTCGACACTGGAAGAGTATCGATCCGCCCTGCCTCCGCTTGATGGCGATCATCCCTTGCTTCGCCACCGCGGGATGGACTGGACCTTCGCCGGATCGTGGTCAGTGCGCCTTGCTGGCGGCGGCGATTATCACACCGCGCATATCCACCCGGAAGGGCTGCTGTCCTCGGCGCTTTATGTCCATTTACCGCCCCGGTCAGGCGATGAAGATCAGCAGGCGGGCTGGCTCGAAGTGGGTCGCCCTCCCCCCGATCTCGAACTCGATTTGGAACCGTTGCATGTGATCGAACCGAAAGAGCGACATCTCGCGCTTTTTCCCAGCACGCTGTTCCACGGCACCCGGCCCTTTACCGATGGAACGCGAATGACCGTTGCGTTCGACGTACAGACAAAGATGGATCAGCGATGACAGAGACCAATGTTCATGACGCCTGGAATACCTTCTGGGAACGGCAGAACCGCGGCGGAAGCGGCGATCGCAAAGGCAGCGGCTGTCTGCCCGAAGGCTGGCAGAGCATTGCCGAACGCCAGCGCCAAGTCTGGAACAGCTTCGCCCGCTCGCTGCCCAAGGGAGCACGCGTGCTTGACCTTGCGACAGGCGATGGCGTGGTTCTTACCCATTTGCAGGAAAACCGGCGTGACCTGAAATTGGTGGGCATTGATCGCGCAACCGCACTGCCCAAAGCTCCCCCCGGAACCAAGCTGCGCGGCGGCGTGGACATGGAAAAATTGCCCTTTCCTGACGATCATTTCGCAGGCGTGACAAGCCAGTTCGGCTTTGAATATGGCGATATCGCGGCCATCGCAGCCGAAATCGCCCGCGTGCTGAATCCCACGGGCAAAGTTGGTCTGGTGACTCATAGAATAGACGGACCGATCGTCGCGCATAATCGCAAGCGGCGTATGCAAATTGCTTGGGC
The DNA here is from genome assembly GCA_002367375.1 of Erythrobacter sp. UBA3075. Lineage (GTDB taxonomy): Bacteria > Pseudomonadota > Alphaproteobacteria > Sphingomonadales > Sphingomonadaceae > Alteraurantiacibacter. Next base: position 2,350 of record DFBR01000116.1, read on the forward strand.
GATTGAAGAGAACGATCTGATCACAATTGCCAGGAACAGCCTCACCCTGCGCAAATCAGGCATTGCTGCGATACCGCAAGCCATCATTGAAGCCCCAGAAAAGGGAGCAGCGGCACATGGCGCGGGGTCCGCTGCGTGGGAAATCTCTGAAGCTATCCGCCGCACATTGCATTTTGGTCGCAATGACGATGCCCAGCGCGTCAGCTCCATCCTCGACGATATACTGGCGCAGGCCAGCAATGAGCTCGGGCGCATTTCCTCACTGGAGAAAGCGGCAGCGACCGCCAGCGATACTGAATCATTCAATGAGGCGATGGAGAAGGCTGGACTGCATGAAACCGGGCACGCCATGGTCACCGATGGCCGTTCGCCCAAACCCTTCGCCGATTATCGCACCTTTACGCTGGCTGATTGATATTTTGGTCGACTGAAAATCTCGCCGGCTGATATTCTCGCTGGCTGAACACGGCCCATTGCCGGGTTCAGGTGGGTCGAGGTGGGTCAGCGTCGTTCAGCCCCGTGGCACTGACATACAGCAAAGCTCAACAGTAGACGCAAAAAGGGCGGGAGACCCGAAAGTCTCCCGCCCCTTTTTTGCGTCGAGCTTTCGCCCGATCCTGTGCCGCTTAGAAGCGAACCAGAACCGATGCGAAGAAGTCGCGACCCAGCACGTCGTAAGTGCCCGGGTAGGTGTTGGACTGATCAGCGTTGTTGAAGTCACCCATCAGCAGGCTGTTGGTGTCGTTCGTGACCACACCATTAGCGTCGAACACCGGAGTGGTCGGCAGAGTGTCGAACAGGTTCCGCACACCAACGGAGAAGGTGAACATCTCGTTGAAGTCATACGACAGCGTGAGATCGATCAAGTCATAGGCGCTTACGCGCTCCACGAAGTTGGTCGACGTATCATCGTCATCGTCAACAGCCGAGATATGGCGCCAGCGAGTCGAGAAGGTCAGCGGACCATCGACATAGTTGGCACGCGCCGTCCACTTGAACGACGGTGTCGGTTCACCACAGATCAGGCCGAATTCACCTGCGCAGGTATCAACGTCAGCCGGGTTCGCCTGGTCAGCTGCGAAGTCATTCGCTTCCGTCCAAGTGCCCAGGAACGACAGGTCCAGATCCGAAGCGCCATTGCCCAGCAGCGAGAAGCCGAGGTCAATGCCGTAGTTGATCTGAAGGTCGATACCCGAAACTTCGAGAGCAGCGATGTTCGCGCCACCCAGAACCGGCGGATTGTCGCGGCTGAAGGCACCCTGCTGGTCACGAGTACCAACAAAGTTCAGGCACTGCGGAGCGGAGAGGTCCTGGATCGTGTTGAAACACAGGTCCAATGCCGTCTGCAGGCTGATGGTGGTGATGGCGTCTTCAACACTGATGTTGAAGTAGTCAGCCGTAACCGTCAGGCCCGGAATCATCGACGGCGTCAGCACCACACCAAAGGTGTAGCTGTCCGAAGTTTCTTCCGTCAGGTTCGGGTTACCACCAAACAATGCAGCGATCTGACCGTCAGGCTGGAGCACAGCGTTGTTGCCGATGTTTGCAGCCGGAACACCGTTTGCCTGGCAAAGTGCCAGCAATGCACCGGTCGGAACCGGACCGTTGCCCGATGCACCGTCACCGGCACACGGGTCATTCGCACCCGGGAAGCCAATGGCCGTACCCTGGAACAATTCACCCACGTTCGGTGCGCGCACCGCACGCTGATACTGAGCACGGAAGGTGATGTCTTCGATCGGAGCGAATTCAACGCCACCAGCGTAGGTCCATACACCGCCGACAGTACCGAGCGAGTAGTCAGAGTAACGACCAGCACCCGAAACTTCGAGACGCATGCCGCTTTCGGTTTCAAACGGGATGTTCAGCTCGCCGAAGATCTCGTTCACATTGTACCCACCCTGGGTCGGCTTACCGGCGTTGAAGCCAGCAACGTCACCCGAAGCGAGGAACTCGTCAGGGATGAAGCGCGAACTCACTTCACGGTATTCAGCACCAAGAGCGAAACCGATTGGCTCAGCAGCACCCAGAGCGAAATCGCCGAAGGTACCCGCAAGAACCGCCGAAGCGACCTGCAGATCGGAGATATCGCCATTCTGTGCCTGAATGCGGAACACATCAACCATGTCCGGCGTCAGCTGACCAGCACCAAAGATGTTGATCTGATCTGGACCCGTGCCATCAATCGCAGCAGTGAAGCGCGAAACAGACGCGTTACCCTGCTGGATGTTGGCGTTACGCGTACGGGCATACATGTAATATGCGTCGTAGTTCAAGTAGTCGGTGATGTCGCCACGCGCACCAGCAACAATGCGGAAGGCATTGCGCTCGTCAAGGTTGCGACGGCCACCAGCTTCTTCAAGACGACGACGGACCTGCACGGAAACCGTACCGTCATTCAGATCGGCACCAGTTTCGCTGGCGTCAAGCTGACGGAACTGCGCTTCGGTAGCGGCATCGATGAAGCCATTGGCAACCAGCGAGTCGATGTCGAGCGCGGTGTTCACCAGGATCGGCGTCGGGGCCAGTTCAGCGTCCACGCGGTTGTTGACGTAGCTGACTTCAGTGTAAAGCTCGAGAGCTTCAGCAACTTCAAAGCTACCATAGCCGCCGAGCATATAACGCTCTTGCGGAAGCTGCAGGTAGTTGACTGGGGCGTAGTTATAGAGATCGCCCGGGGTCGAGTAAGCACGCAGCGAACCCGGCGAACCGAAGATCGCGAGGTTGTTGTTGGCTTCGAATGCCGTGCCGGTCACATCGCCGTCACCGCGATAGGTGAGACGTGTTTCGGGCGGCAGGGACGAACCAAGCTGCTGCAGCGGCGAGCCACCAAGAGCGAAGTTCGAGAACGTACGATCGCCCTGGAAGATTTCCTCACGATTGTAGTATTCACCGAAGACAGTCACGTTACCGCGGCCATCAGCGAAGTCGGAACCGATTGCGCCATGGATCTGATAGCGATCGCCATCACTGCGGTCAGTGATCGAGTACTGGCCACCCAGTTCGGCACCGTCGAGTTCACGCAGGCGGAAGTTCACAACACCGGCAAGCGCGTCCGAACCGTAAACGGCCGAAGCACCACCCGTCACAACGTCAACCGATTCCAGCAGGAACTGCGGGATCGTGTTGAGATCGACGGTCTGGTTGGTATCGTAGAACATCCAGCGACGGCCGTTGACCAGCACCATGGTGCGGGTCGAGCCGAGACCACGAAGGTTCACGGAAGCGGTACCGTTACCTGGGTTGTTCGAGAAGGACGTGATGCCCGGAACAACCTGCGGCAGCGTGTTGATAACGCTTTCGACGTTGACGGCGCCAGCCAGCGAAAATTCTTCGCTGTCGACAACCGCAACCGGAGCGGCGGTTTCAACATTGCGACGCTGGATGCGCGAACCGGTAACGATGATGCGATCATCTGTTTGCGCCTCAGCCTGATCGGCAGGTGCGTCCTGAGCCATTGCCGGCGTAACGACCAGCGATCCGAAGATCACTGAGCTCGCGAGCAGCGAAGCCTTGGTCTTGCGATTAAACATTCAAATACTCCTGGTAAGGGGGAGAAACTGATAGAAAGAGGCCCTGAACGTGCTGGTACTTTTTACCTTCACACGCGCCAGACAACTTACTCCTCTTCCCTGATTGCCGCTCAAAGCACGAACAGGCTGTCACACACAATCTCAGACTGGACCGGTTTCGCACGATACAAAATCGTGTGACATTTTTGAAACAATTGGATCGGGGGCGTTGCCAACATGTCGATGGGGCAATTCTGGTGCAATGCGCCGATGGTAAACCCGAAATTTACCAACTCCACTTATGACAGGGCCGAAATCGACCGAAACACTGTGGGGATGTTCTCAATGGCCGGCTATCACTTCTGTCGTCTGGCTTCAGACGAAAATGGCGCAACCGCTGTCGAATATGGCATTCTTGCCATGCTGATTGCTGTCGCTCTAGCGGGCACCATGCTGTCGCTCGGCAATGAGGTCGAGACGCAATATGATACGATTTCGACGGAATATTCCGAAGCGAACAAGTAACAAGCCGCTTTCCTACACCACACGCGCACAGGCACCGCGCGGGGCCATTTTACCCCGCCCGGAGCCTTCGCCGTGCCCAAAGCCAAGACCAGCACCCTCCCCGCTTTCAGGCATTTTTGGCTTCAAGCGCCAGCGCGGACATCCGTCCGCTCGGCTAACGGGCT
>DFBR01000116.1:6703-6867 GCA_002367375.1 Erythrobacter sp. UBA3075
AATGACCGCCTGCTGATGTTCATGCTGCGCAACCGCGCGCCGGGGCGCTTTGCGGCGGATGGAGCGAAGGGCACGAACGCGCTCGACCGCCACCGCGCCGCGCAGATGAAGAAGGAATGGCGCAAGGAATGGGACCGCGAGCGCCTCGCCGCCGCATCGTCGGA
>DFBR01000081.1:0-2867 GCA_002367375.1 Erythrobacter sp. UBA3075
CGCCATTCATCGAAATCGGCGCATCTGCTGGCAAGCGCGCTTGCCGTGGCGGCGATTGGCGACATGGCGATCATGTTCGACCTGATTGCGGGTGGAGCGGCATTCTTCGTGGCGCATGTCATCATGATCGTGATGCTGCTCCGCCACCGCCGCCCGCCATTGGAAGGGCGGGACAGCCTGATCTTTATCCTCCTGCTGCTGGGAACGCCCTTTGTGGCATATTTCCTGCCCTATGATGAAAGCCTGTCCTTCCCCGTGGCGCTCTACGCGCTGGCATTGGGCGGAATGGCCGCCGGAGCCTGGGCGAGCGATTTCCCCCGAATGCGCGTGGGCGCAGGAGCGATATTATTCGTTATCTCAGACCTGCTGATATTCGCGGGGCTGGGACCGCTGTCTGGCAGCCGGATACCCGAATACCTCGTGTGGCCGATCTACTACCTCGGCATGTTCCTGCTGACTGTGGGCGTGGTGACGACGCTGCGCAAACGCGATCCTGAGCTGCGAGTGGTGCAGGGTGGAAAGTGAAGGCTTTGCAGGTTAGCATTGCCCAATGAGGAATAGTCGAGCCCTCGTAGGAACATTGGCGATGCTGGCGGTCTTGGCCGTGCCATCGCCCAGTGCGGCGTGCAGTTTTATTCCCATTGTTAGATATGAACTGACCCCAGAGGAATCGGCAGGGCGCTTGTCAGAGTGCCTGCAAGTTTTTGACACTCGGTATGAATTCTTGGAGCAGGTCCAACGCGGCGAGCGTGATGTGTCGGAGGCAATGGCTTTCTCGTCGACCCTGTCGAATGGCTACGACGGTTGTCCAAGTGATAGTCTAATGTCGCTCAGAATTCTTGATGAGGCTGTGGGGGCACCGTTATCTTACGACATCAATGCTAGCGTGCTGTGGGCACTCAAGCGCCATGTGGTTGAAAATCCCGACGGTGTGTCACGAGAAAGAGCTCGTGAAATTATCGCGCGCTACTGGCTGACACAGAATATCGCTCCTCATGAATATGCCGGGATTTGGACACATGAGGAACTGGATGAGTACATTCAAATCCCTCGACACTGGGAAATCGCGACAGAATACCTTCGCCGCGGTGGTTCCGGTCTTGGATTGCAAAACGCCGACAGGAATCGGGCGATCTTTAAGCATGCTTCCGACCGGGGCAGTCCCTATTATGATCCAAATATAGCTTTCACCATTGCAGATTACACCGAGACGAGAGCTGACGATTTGTTCCTAGCACACGGTTTGATTTCGAATTCGCCTTCGGAGGTTGAATTGCGGATGGCTGCGAGATTGCTGGATCAGGGCCAGCAGGAAGCAGATCCTAGCGGCGTAGTCTCTTCCGAAATATTTGAACAGAACGCTGGCTATCTCGCTTACCTACTACGCCAGTCGGATAATCATGGATTGCACCGGCTCGCAGTCCAGTTTGACGGACAACCAGCGAACGAGCCCGTCCCGGGGTTTCGGGGGGCCGTAGCGATTGGTGGCTGGCAAGAGTTTTTTCCGGAGTTTGGCCTTGCGTATGAGCGCATCATGCCACGGCTCGCGGCAAATTATCCAATGCGCGCTCTGCGGAGAGAGCAGACGGGCGTCACTGAAACGGCACTCCTCTTCGGGCCGGATGGCACCTTCCAGAAGGTATGGATTACCGGCTCAAGCATGTCTGAATTCCTGGATGAAGGTGTGGTTAGGGATTACACAAGGTACGTTCGTCCGCGCCTCTCGAGCCTGACCCTGCCTGAGGAATTTCACGGTCAGTATTCTCTCGTAGCGATGCCGCCGGTCGAAAGAAGGATTGATGCCAATTGGTCGCAGGACATGCAGCGGTGGCGTGGCGATTTTGTAGACGGCCGTTTTGTATTGACCGCCAGAATGCCGCGCCGAACAGGGGGCTGTTAAGCCATCCTAACCCACCTCAACTAGCGTCCGGCTCATCCTCGATATTGTCATCTGAATGCAGCGTCGTATCCGGCGCGGTTTCATCTCCGCCGCCGCGGCGCTCTACCATTTCTTCCACAACCGCTTCTTCCGCCTCATTCTCCGGGCTTTCATCCTCGTCGATGCGAGCAGCGCCGACGATGTGTTCGCCCTTGGCGACGTCGAAGATGCGGATGCCAGAGGATGTGCGGCCATACACCGCCCAGCCTTCGTGGTTTTCGAAGCCGCCATCAGTCAGGTGACGGAAGTTGATTGGCAGGCGGATCAGCTTCGCGCGGTCGGTCACCAGCATCAGCTGCATGCCGTGGCGCACGGGGAAGCTCGCAACAACCGGCCCGTTACGATCCGGATTGCTGTCGGGTGAGCCGATATTGGTCAGGCCCTGACCGCCGCGCCCGATGGTGCGGTATTCATAGGCGGATGAGATCTTACCATAGCCATTGGCGGTGATGGTGAGGATGAACTCCTCGCCTTCCGCCATCGCCTCAACCTGTTCGGCGGGCAGGGTGGTGTCCGTCTCATTGTTCTTCCACTGTGCCGCGCGCAGATAGGCTTCGCGCGTTTCCATATCGGCATCGAGCCGATCGAGCACGGCAAGGCTGACGACCTTTGCATCGTTTTTCAGCGTCATACCGCGCACACCTATGCCGGTGCGACTTTTGGTTTCACGCGCATCGGTGGCAGCAAAGCGGATGGCCTTGCCTGCATCAGAAGCGAGGAAGATTTCCTTTTCTTCGGTCAGCAATCGCACACCGATCAGGCGGTCGCCGCTGTCCTCGACAAAGCCCATCGCATATTTGCCCGCCGTGGGGACATTGGTGAAGGCATCCATCGAATTGCGGCGCACCATGCCTTGCTCGGTGGCGAAGACGATGTTGAGCGCGGCCCAATCACCCTCGTCCTCTGGCAGGGGGAGCACATTGGTAAC
>DFBR01000081.1:2952-7915 GCA_002367375.1 Erythrobacter sp. UBA3075
TCGTCCTTCGTCGCCATGCCGGAGCGGCCTTTGCCGCCGTGGCGCTGGGCGCGGAAGGCTTCGAGCGGAGTGCGCTTGATATAACCGCCATGGGTGACGGTCACGACCATTTCCTCGCGCTCAATCAAATCCTCGTCTTCGAGCCCGTCCCATGCGGGCGCGATTTCGGAAACACGCGGCGTGGCGAACTGATCGCGCACTTCCTGCAATTCCTCGCGCATTACCTCATACAGCTTCACGCGGTCAGCCAGCAGCGAGAGATAATATTCGATCTTGTCGGCAAGCTCTTTCAACTCATCGCCAATCTCGTCCCGGCCTAGGGCAGTCAGGCGATGCAGGCGCAGCTCAAGAATAGCGCGGACCTGCCGTTCGGAAAGCTGGTAAGTGCCGCCTTCTTCCGTGTCGCTCGGCTCAATCGCCTCAACCAGCGCGATATATTGCGCGATATCGCCGATGGGCCATTTCTTCTCAAGCAGCTTGGCCCGCGCAATCGCAGGATTGGACGAACTGCGGATCATCGCCACAACCTCGTCCAGATTGGACACAGCAACCACCAGTCCGAGCAAGATGTGCGCGCGATCACGCGCCTTGTTCAGCTCAAACTTCGTCCGCCGCGTTATGACCTCTTCACGGAACTGGACGAAGGCCTGAATGAATTCGCGCAGAGCCAGCGTTTCGGGCCGGCCCCCACGAATGGCGAGCATGTTGGCGGGGAAGCTCGATTGCGCGGGCGTGTGGCGCCACAATTGGTTGAGCACCACATCAGGTGTGGCATCACGCTTCAGATCGATCACCACGCGCACGCCGGCACGCGATGATTCGTCGCGGATGTCGGAAATGCCCTCAATCCGCTTTTCTTTGGCAGCGTCGGCAATTTTTTCGACCAGACCGGCCTTGCCTACCTGGAATGGAATTGCGGTCAGCACGATGCTTTCACGGCCGCCGCGGCCTGTTTCAATTTCGTGACGGCTGCGCATCAGGATCGATCCGCGCCCGGTGGTATAGGCAGAGCGTGCGCCCGATTTGCCGAGGATCAGCGGTGCTGTGGGGAAATCGGGACCGGGAATGATCTCATGAAGCTGTTCGGACGTGATGCCCGGATCGTCCATATAGGCGAAACAGCCGTCAATCACTTCGCCCAGATTGTGCGGCGGAATGTTCGTCGCCATGCCAACCGCGATCCCGCCTGCGCCGTTGACCAGAAGATTGGGGAAGCGGGCGGGTAGAACGGACGGTTCCTGCTCTGACCCGTCATAATTGTCGACGAAATCGACCGTATCTTTGTCCAAGTCGCTCAGCAGCGGCTCAGCAGCCTTGGCCAGGCGGCTTTCAGTATAACGCATCGCGGCAGGGGGATCGGGGTCCATGCTGCCGAAATTGCCCTGACCATCGATCAGCGGCAGTCGCAGCGACCACGGCTGCACCATGCGGGCGAGCGCATCGTAAATCGCGCTGTCACCATGCGGATGGTAGCTACCCATGACTTCACCGACAATCTTGGCCGATTTGCGATAGGGCTTGTTGGAGGTGTAGCCGCCAACCTGCGCGGCATAGAGAATGCGGCGATGCACCGGCTTCAACCCGTCACGCACATCGGGCAGCGCGCGGCTGACAATCACGCTCATCGCGTAATCGAGATAGCTGGTTTTCATCTCATCGACGATGTCGATGCGTCCAAATTCTTCGGGTGCCGCTGGCGGCGTGAGATTATCGGTCTCGTCGCTCACTGAATGGGTGTATCCATAGCTGTTCGATTTACCTGCAAAACCTAGGGGAATGGTCTGACAAGCGCCAGTTATGCAGAGATCACAGGTGGGGAGAAAAGCACGCTTTTCCACACTTCACGACTTCCCGCGACCGGACTTGGCCTATTGTCGCACGACACACCGTTTTACAATTGCGTTCAAATGCTATTCAGCGGCATTTTTGTAGGAGAGAGTTGCAATCTCAGGCGTTGTGATTCTAGATCGCCTTCAAGTGACACGGCAGCAACCACTGCCATAATGAATTTTCAGGAGACAATATCCATGTTTGCCGCCTTTCGTTCTGCTCGCCGGAAATCCTCGCATCTTGCCATGGCCATCGCACTGGTCGGGGGCGCCGCCTTCGGCACTGCTGCAACTGCACCTGCCGCATATGCGCAAGATTATTCATCCGGTTTCGTGGACGCGTACCAGCCTGTTGCTACGTTGACACAGGGCGAAGCGCCCAATTATGAAAGTGCTCGCGGACAGCTTGATGCCGTTTTCGCTGCCATCGAGACACCTGATGATCGCATGGCTGCGGGCAATCTTGCGCTGATCGTTGGCCAAAATTTGAGTGATGATACGCTGCGTCGCCGCGGTATCGAAATGATGCTGGACAGCGGTATGGTTCCGGTCGAGCAGCTGGGTCAATTTCATTGGTATCACGCCAATTTTGCCTACAATGACGGCGACTATGCGATCGCCCGCACTGCCGTGCAGTCGGCGCTGGCCAATGGCTATGTCGATAGCGATTCTGAACCGTCTAACGATCCTGAATTTCTCACGCACCAGAGCTATGTCGCCGAAGGCAATCCGGTTGCCGGGGTGGCGTATATAATGGGTGTGGCTCAGGAACGAATGGCTGCTGGCGAGACTGTGCCAGAACGCTGGCTTCTGCGCGCGTTGCAGGATAGCCTCGACAATGATTTGACCCAGCAGGCGACTGATATGTCGGCTCTTGTAGCGCAGGTCTTTCCGACCGAGCAGAACTGGACCAACGCCGTTCAGATCGCGAATGTGTATTACGAGCTGGAGCCGAGTGAGCGTGTCGATCTGTACCGGCTGATGCAAGCGACCGACACACTCACTACGCGCGGTGAATTGTTCGGTTTCGCAGACGATCTTGATCCGCGGATTATGGGCAATGAAGTGCTGTCTGTTCTGCAATATGGCATCGAGAAGGACATCATTGATGCCGGCGATTCCTACTATTCCGAGCTGACGGGTGTTGCGACACCGCGCGCTGCCACCGACCGTAATTCGGTTTCAACCTATATCGCAGATGGCGAAAACGGCGATGCGCTTGATGCTCTGACGACTGGCGACGTGCTCTATTCGCTCAACGATTATGCCCAGGCACAGCGCTTCTACGCTCTCGCTCTGGAACGTGGCGGCGACAGCAATACTGCGAACATGCGCATGGGTATCGCGCACGTCATGCAGGGCAATTATACCGCTGCGAAAGATCGCTTCGCACAGGTGACGGGTAACCGTGCACCGACTGCAAATCTGTGGTCGATCTATTCGGACCAACAGATGGCCCAATAGGCACGGATTTACTGACAGGAATTGCGGCGCGGCAAGCATGTGCTTTCCGCGCCGTTTTCTTTGGCTAGTGCCATCCACTTTGCGGTAAGTGTTCCGCGCTATGCTGCGCGCCATGCAACGTTTGTTCCTAGCCCTTTTGGCCCTATTACTGGTGCAGAGCCCCTCCGCCGCGCAATCGGTGCAGAGGGGCGTGGATGCGCTTGATCCGAATAGCGGCACTATAACGCTCGCACAGACTGATTCCGTTCTCGATCTGGGGGAGCGTTATCATTTCTACGGTGCTGCGGACGCGCGCACGATACTGGTCGAGATGTGGGACAATCCGCCTTCTGAGGCAGAGGGTGTGCTGGGCATCATCATGCCTGCCACTGCTACGCCCGATCAGCGATCCTGGGGCGCGGTTGTGACATGGGAACCAATTGGCTGGGTGTCGGGCACTAATGCGCGCGAAGCTGACTATGATGAATTGCTGGCACAGATGCAGTCCGCCACCCGCGCCGCCAATCGGCAGCGCCGCGCCGACGGCTTCCCCGAGGTGCAGGTGATGGGCTGGGCGCAGGAACCGCAGCACGACAGTGTTGCCAACACCGTGTCATGGGCGCGCGAGCTCCGCTTCTTCGATGGCAGCCCCAACACATTGCATTACGATCTGCGCGTGCTTGGCAGGCACGGCGTGCTGAGCATGAATGTTGTCGGCACGATGGACCAGCTTGCTGAAATTCGCGTGGCAGCCGAAGATCTCTCAGATCGCGTCAGCTTCAACCCCGGCGCGCGTTACGCCGATTTCGATGCCGAGCGCGACGAGGTGGCCAATTACGGCGTGGCTGGACTTGTGGCGACCGGCGTTGGTGTCGCAATTGTCAAAAATGCAGGTGTGCTGGCGCTGCTCGCCAAGCTGATGCAACCTTTGGGCATCGCCCTTTTGGTGCTTACCGCGGCACTGGCAACGCCGCTGCGGCGGCTATTTGGTAAGCAGAAGGTCGGGCCTGCAGTTACACGTTGAACTTGAACAGCATTACGTCGCCATCCTGCACGACGTAGTCCTTGCCTTCCTGACGCAATTTCCCGGCATCTTTCGCGGCGGTTTCACCGCCCAGTGTGACGTAATCGTCATAGGCGATGGTTTCGGCGCGGATGAAGCCCTTCTCGAAATCGGTGTGGATTTCACCGGCCGCCTGCGGGGCGAGGGAGCCATCGGGAAAGGTCCATGCGCGTGATTCCTTCGGACCTGCGGTGAAGAAGGTCTTGAGGCCGAGAAGTTGGTAACCAGCGCGGATAACACGCGCGAGGCCGCTTTCTTTTAGTCCAAGTTCGGTCAGGAACTCGGCGCGGTCTTCGGGCGGCATTTCCACCAGTTCTGCTTCGATGGCGGCGGAGACGACAACCGCCTCTGCCCCTTCAGACGCGGCCTTGGCGAATACCTGCTCTGACAGCGCATTGCCTGCAGCGGCCTCGTCCTCAGCGACATTGCAGACGTAAAGCACCGGCTTAGCGGTTAGTAGTTGCGCCTGAGCGAACAGCCGCGCCTCTTCTTCATCCTTGGGTTCGGTGAGCCGTGCAGGCTTGCCGTCACGCAGCAATTCCAGTGCCTGGCCCAGCACGCTGGCGAGCGCCTTCGATTCCTTGTCACCCGCCGTGGCGCGCTTGGCAGCATTGTCGACGCGCTTTTC
>DFBR01000081.1:7953-13109 GCA_002367375.1 Erythrobacter sp. UBA3075
GTGATGGGATCAACCTTGTTGGACACGTGCTGGATGTCATCATCTTCAAAGCAACGCAGAACGTGAACAATTGCGTCCACTTCCCTGATGTTACCGAGGAATTGATTGCCAAGCCCTTCGCCTGCGCTGGCGCCTTTCACCAGACCCGCGATATCGACAAATCCCAATTGCGTGGGGATGATCTTCGCACTTTTCGCAATAGCAGCGATCTTGTCGAGCCGCTCATCCGGCACGGCGACTTGCCCGACATTGGGTTCAATCGTGCAAAACGGATAGTTTGCGGCCTGTGCAGCCTGCGTTTCGGTAAGGGCGTTGAATAGGGTCGACTTGCCGACATTTGGCAGGCCAACGATCCCGCAGCGGAATCCCATGGATCAGGTACCTTTGGTAAGTGAATTGTATGCTGCGCGCGCCTTAGCCGCCTGCAGCCCGCATGGCCAGAGGTGCGCGGCTCAGCGCATGGGTAAACGGCTTTTCAACCCAATCCGGCTATCCGGCGGGCATGAGGAAAACCATTCACCATACTTCCGTCGCCGCGCTTGCCCTGATGTTGGCAGCTTGCGGACTTTCACCAGAAGAGCGCATGGACCGCGCAGAGCAGGCCTATGCCGATAACCGTTTCTCCGAAGCACGGCTCGATCTGGCCAGCGTGTTGCAGGAAGATGCGCAAGATGCCGAGGCGCTGGAGTTGCTGGCACGCACCCAATTGCAATTGGGTGACGGGGAAGGCGCGGCATCCTCGCTTGGCCGGTTGGAGCAAATGGGCGCGCAAGCTGACGGTTTTCGCGCGATGATGGCGGAAGCCACCCTTCTGCGCGGTGATTTCGAAACTGCACTGACGCAGGGTGAGGCTTTGCAGACCGCTGAAGGTACGCGGATTGTGGCCTTAGCGCATATCGGCATGGAAGATGTCCGGGCAGCTCAGGCAGCGTTCGAAGCCGGGCTAACCCAGTCGGGCGATCGTTCGCGCCTGCAATCAGACTATGCGTTGTTCATGCTGCAGTCGGGCGATTCGGACGCCGCTCTAAGGCTTGCTGAAGCGGCGCGTACGACGGCACCAACCGGGCTTGATCCTTTGCTGGCAAGCGCGCGGACCGCGCAGGCACGCGGCGATCTGAATGGCGCGCTTGGCTATTTCGAAGATGCCGCGCAGGAATGGCCAGAAAGCCGCGCAGCTATCCTGGGGCGCATCGGAGTTCTGGGTGATTTGGGCAGGCTTGATGAAACGCGACCGCTGATCGAAGAATTTGCTCGCCGTACGCCAAATGACCCCGATGTGCTCTATCTTCAGGCGCGTCTAGCAGCCGAGAATGAAGCATGGGCCGATGTGCGCGAAATGCTGCAGCCCATTGAGGGCCGTGCGGACACCCGTCAGCAATTGCTCTACTCACGCGCTCTGATCGAACTGGAACTGCCCGAACAGGCCATGCCGCGCCTTACTACGCAGCTACGCCGCACGCCCGGTAATGCAGAGGTCCGTCGCCTGCTCGCACGTGCCCAATTGGATAGCGGCGCTGCGGCAGACGCATTCACGACAATCCGTCCACTGGCCAGCAGTCCGAGCGGGACTTCGCAGGATCTTGCGCTTTTTGCGGCTGCAGCGCGCGCATCGGGGCGTTCTGCCGACATTGATGGCGCGCTGGCCGAGGCCCCTCCGGCAGAGCGGCTTGCCATCCTTCTGGCCGAAGGCGACAACGCGCTGCGCGAAGAAAACTGGCGCGCAGCTATCGATGCCTATGAAGAACTGCGCGGATGGACAGGCGATTCAAATGCCATGGTGCTCAACAATCTCGCCTTCGCGCACAGCCGTGCGGGCGATACCGAGGCGGCTCTGGAAATGGCCGGGATTGCGCATGAGCTTGCGCCTGACCACCCTTCGATCATGGATACGTTGGGTTGGCTATTGATCGAGACGGGGCAGGATCGCTCACGCGGCCTGTTGTTGTTGGAACGTGCGGCTACCGCTGCTCCTGACAATGCCGTGATCGCGCGTCATCTGGCCGAAGCGCGCGGCGTTTAAGGCTAGACCGCGAATTTCCCCAGCTGAAAGCAAAAGGCGCCGTCCCGCGGGGGACGACGCCTTTTTGTTTACGCCTTGTTTGGCCGTGTTGGCTCAGGCGAAAGCGGGTTGTGCTGCGGCATCTCCGTGCTCGCGGCGACGGCGCATGAAGCCGAGCGACAAGAGGGCGAGGGCGAGCAGGCCGAGCATACCAGGTGCCGGAACCGGCGTACCGCTGGTTGTGCTGCTGGTGGTCGTGGTCGTCGTGCTCGTCGTGGTGCCACTGGTGGTCGTGGAGCCGCTGGTGGTCGATGTGGTCGATTCGCCGGTAGCCGAACCAACGCCGCCAGCGCCCGTGATACCCTGATAACGCACGTAGAAATCGCTCAGAGTGATCTCGCTGGCATCGGGATCGAAGAACAGGGAAAGTGTGCCGCTGCCACTGTCACCTTCAGCAACACCGCCGCCATTGGAGCACGAACCACTGTTCTTAGCCTTGAAGCACACATCGACCGCACCAATCTGGTTCGGCAGGCTGGGATCATTGGCCGATCCATCGGTCACGAACGCAAACTGATAGGCACCATCAACACTCGCGCCCGAAATGTCCGGGTCGACATTGAATGCAAAGCTGGAGATGTTCGAAGTCAGACCGCCACTGGTGGTGTTGTCCACCGTGTAAGAGAAGACATATTCGTCGCCGGTCACGCTATCGAGCGTGAAGGTCAGCGTGCTGGTCAGATCGTCGATAGTGTTCGTATTGTCGCCCGAGAACCCGTTCAGGTCGATCGAGAATGTGCTGCCGACGTCAGTCGCACCCAATGTGATAGGATCGGCATGGGCAGGCGCGGCGAGCGCTACGCTGGCCATTACGGCGAGCCCTGTGGCAAATTTCTTCAACATCGTAGTTACCCCGTTATTCCAAACTGATGTAGTTGACGGGGATAAAAGCAAGCTCCGTGCCAACCGCGTAATTGCGCCGTTTCGATGGTTAACGAGCGGCCGGAGAGTCTTAATCTGTCAATTTATCCGACGCTTCACTGATTGTTTGCCGTTTCCGGGTACAGCGGCTCGAATGGCTGCGAGACTGCTCTCTTCAATTGCGCTCATCACCGCGATGGCTGGCACCTTGGGCGCCTGCTCACTCATCATGCCCGATCCAGTCGAGCAAGCGCAGGAGTCCTTTGCAGCGCAGGACTATATTGCCGCCCGCACAGATGCGCTACGCGCTTTGCAACAGGACGAGAATGACGCGGCTGCACTGGAATTGCTCGCCCGGGTGCATCTGGCCATGGGGCAGGGGGGCGATGCGCTAATGGCGCTGGAGCGGCTGCAGAATGCTGGCGTAAGGCTTGCAGATGCCAATCTGATCGAGGCTGAGGCTTTGTTGCAGATGGGCGATCATGAACTGGCTTTGGAATTGCTCGCCGGAGAGGATAGCGCAGAGAGCTGGCGGTTGCGCGCTTTGGCAGCAAACCTTGCAGGCGATACTGAAACTGCTGAAGCTGCATTTGCGAACGGGCACGAGGCTGAAGGTGACAAGCGTAAGCTCTTCACCGCAGAAGCCAGTCACCACCTGATCCAAGGCAATGCAGAAGCAGCGCGCCTTGCGGTTGGGGAAGCGCAGCGCCTTTCGCCAGACACTATCGAAACACTGTTGATATCCGCGCGGCTTGCGCAATTGGACGGCGAACCTGAATTGGCCTCCCGCGCTTATCTCGCAATTTTGGACGTTGCGCCGACAGATCGCCCGGCGTTGCTTGGGGCAATCAGAGAGTTGGACAGTCTCGGGCGTATCGATTTGCTTCGCGAACTGATCCAGCGCGGACGCGCAGCTTATCCGGCCGATGTCGAATTCGTCTATCTGACTGCCAGCTTGCATGGATATGACGGCAATTGGGCTGCCGCGCGTGACCTGTTGCAGGAGTATGAAAGCCAGATCGCGGGTCATGATGATGCGCGCGGCCTGTATGGGCAGGCCTTGCTGGAATTGGGGCAATTGGAACTGGCGCGCGCGCAATTGGCACCGCTCAATCGGCGCTATCCTGACAATCCGGCCTATGCCCGTATCTTCGCCCGTATCTTGATCGAACTGGATGAGAAACGGCAGGCGAGGGCAGTTATGCGCCCGATAGCTGCGCGTGCCGATGCGCAGGATATCGACCGTGAATTGATGCAACTTGCGGCCGAGACCTAGCTGCCTTCAGTCCTGCATCCGCAACGCAATATCGCTCATGAAACGGGCATCATCGCCCTTCGCCAGCCATTCAGCTTCGCCGCCGATTGCACCCAGCATTGCGGCAAGATCGTCCATTTCAGCCTTGGCATAATTGCCCAGAACATGGCCGTGGACACGCTCCTTGTGGCCGGGATGGCCGATCCCGATGCGCACACGGCGAAAATCTGCACCGCAATGCTGGTCAATCGACCGCAGGCCATTGTGACCGGCATGACCGCCGCCCTGCTTCACCTTGATCTTGAATGGCGCAAGGTCGAGTTCGTCATGAAAAACCGTCAGCGCCTCTGTCGAGAGTTTGTAGAACCGCAGCGCTTCCCCGACGCTGCGCCCGCTTTCGTTCATGAAGGTCGCAGGCTTGAGCAGTAGGATCTTTTCCCCGCCGATGCGGCCTTCCTGAAACCAGCCCAGGAATTTCTTCTGCACCGGCCCGAAGTCATGCATGTCGGCAATCACGTCACACGCCATGAAACCGACATTGTGCCGGTGCATGGTGTAACGCGGTCCGGGATTTCCAAGGCCAACCCAAAGTTGCATGGCGCTTCCTCTAAAGTGCTACCCTACAAAAGCAAACGCCGACCCTGTTGGGGGCCGGCGTTGCAAATTTCGACAGGGAGGTAAGCGAGCTTATTCGCCGCCCTCTCCTTCGCCTTCGGAAGCGCCTTCTTCGGCTGCACCTTCTTCGCCCTCTTCGAGCTCTTCGCCATCCTCGGTTTCACCCTCGGCGCGCTTGAGCGCGGACGGAGCGACGAGCGTAGCGATTGTGTAGTCGCGGTCCGTAATGGCGCTTTCGGCACCATCCGGCAGCGACACGGCGCTGATGTGGATCGAATCGCCAACTTCCTTGCCGGTAACGTCGATTTCAATCTCGCCCGGAATCTTGTCTGCTTCGCAGTTCAGTTCCAGTTCGTGACGCACAAC
>DFBR01000069.1:0-3220 GCA_002367375.1 Erythrobacter sp. UBA3075
GGTCGCGGAGAGCATGGTCGCGGAGAGCAGGGCGCACATTCGCAAAGCGGCCAGCAGACGCATCAGAACGCGCCCGCCAGTCAAACCGGGGCGCAATCAAGCGCTCAGGGAGGCGGGCAAAGCGGCGGACAGAACAACACGCAGCAGGGCAGCAACCAATCTGCTTCCGCACAGACAAGACAATCCAGTCCAAACACTCAGGAAAATGATCGTCAGAACGCCGCGTCAGCGCGCGACAACGGCCTGTTTGCCTAACCTCCAGCAAAAGAACCAAAACCATGAGCAAGTCCAAAGATAAACCCAAAGACACCGAAGGCGTAGCAAAGCCCAAGGGCGGCAAGCTGAAGCTGCTGATCGGTGCTCTGTTAATCCTCGCCATCGGGGCTGGTGGTGCCTATGGCGCCATGCTTTCCGGACTGATCGGCGCGTCCACAGAGGAAGGACCCGATGTCCCGCAGCTGGTCGCAAAGGGCGCGGCCGATCCTTACGCCTCGGGCGAGGACGAAGGCGTCACCCTCATCCATGGCGATGGCGGCAGCGAATATCGCACTGCTTATTATGTTTTCGAGGAAGGCTTCACATCCAACCTCAAAGATTCGCCGGGACTGGTGCAGGTCAATATTGCGGCTTCCACCCGGCATGATGGCCGGGTGATCCAGTGGCTGCAAATGCATGAACTGGCGATCCGCTCGGCGATTCTGGTGGAACTTGCCAACACCGTGGAAGACGATGTCTACACGGTCGAAGGCAAAGCGGGGATACAGGCCCGCCTTGCCGCAGCAATCAATCGCGTGCTGGAAGAACAAGAAGGCTTCGGCGGCGTTGAAGCAGTCCATTTCCAGAGCTTTCTGGTCCAGTGAAGTCGCCTGGCTTCCTTGTCGCCGAAAGACCGCTGGCGCAGCATAGCGACCAGCTGTCTGCAAGCGCTGTCTCACCCAAGGAATTGGTCGGTGCGCTGACCGATGTCCTGCCGCGAATGCAGACCGCGATAGCACAGGAGATGGGCGAGCTTACCGGCACTGATAAGGCCGATGTCTCCATCGAGAAAGTCGAGCGCGTCGGGGCACCCAAAGTGCACCGCATCATCGATCAGGTTGGCGTCCACTTCCTGCTGGGGATGCGCGGCGCAGGAGAAGTGCTCGCCTCACTCGACCGGACAAGCGCGCTGATGCTGACAGATCAGGTTTTTGGCGGTTCCGGCGAAGCGCCCACTACCCCGCCCGACCGGCTCCCCGCCGCCGCCAACCTGACTATGGCGCGCCTTGGCGAAGCCATGGGCCGTGCGCTTGGCAATTGCCTGGAACGCCCCCGCGCCCTGCCCGTCGCACGGCAGGACGAAGTGCTCGGAAAATTGCTACCTGCAGGTGAAGACGAGATGATCTTCCTCCTGCGTGCGCAAATCGTCATCGGCGGGAATGAGCCCTGGCACATCATCATCGCCATGCGCGAAAGCGAGGCGGAACGCCTGCGCGATTGCAGCGATGGCGGCGCAAAGCGCCCGCAGCATGGCGATCGTCGTCGCCCCGACCGCGCGCCTTTTGGTGACATGCCGCTGGTGCTCACCGCCGTGCTGGCCGAGGTGAAATTGCCAATATCGCGGCTCGCACGATTGCAGCCCGGCGACACACTGCCGCTGCCCATACGCTCTGAAATCCCGTTGCGCCTCGGCGCGGTGGACATCGCCCGCGCCCAGCCGGGTTGCGAGAATGGCCAAATCGCCTTGCGCCTCACGCGCATCGCCTGGAATGAAGGAACCCCTGAAAATGACGGATAAATTGCGCGGCCTCGATCTAATCCGCGATGTGGATGTGTGCCTTTCGGTCGAACTTGGCCGAGCCACCATGCCGCTCAAAAACGTGCTCGAACTGGTGGAGGACACCATCGTGCCATTGGGCCGCGAAGTGGACGAATTGCTCGATATATTCGTCAACGGACGGCCCATCGCCAAGGGCGAAGTTGTGACCGAGGGCAATCGCTTTGCCTTGCGCATTGTCGAACTGGCGGGCGACTCCGCGCCAGAGACACCCAATCCCGAAGCCACGCCAGCAATGGATGGTGCCTGATGGCTATCTACATTCTCAAACTGCTGCTGCTGCTTCCGCTGCTCGGCGGGATGATCTGGGGCAGCCTGTGGCTCACTCGCAAGGTGCAAGGGTCCATGGCAACCAATGCGCGCGGCGAAACACGGTCGGCACGGTTGGTGGAAACGACCATGATCGGGCCGGGCATGCGGCTTGCCGTCATTGAATTTCGCGGACGCGAGATCCTTGTCGGGGCGACCCGGCAGGGATTGGTTCGGCTCGCCGAGAACGCATGTATCGACACGCAAGAGGATGGTGCGCCGTGACCCGCCTGCTGACCTTGATCGCGCTGGCAATGGCCACGCTCGCGGCAACAATGCCGGATCTTGCGCAGGCCGCTGCGCCTGTCGCGGCGGAAGCACCTGCCGGCATTGGCGCAGCGCTCGAACGCGCGCTCGATTCAGGCGCCACTGGCGAAGATGGCGCACCGCTGTCCTTCTCACTACAACTGCTGTTGCTGATGAGCCTGCTGACGGTGCTGCCCGCACTGGTCCTGATGATGACAAGCTTTACCCGCATCATTATTGTGCTCTCTATCCTGCGTCAGGCGCTCGGCCTGCAGCAGTCGCCGCCCAATCAGGTGCTGATCGGCCTATCGCTTTTTCTATCGCTGTTCATCATGGCGCCCACGCTGGAGCAGGTGAACGCCAACGCCATCGAACCCTATGCCGCCGGCACAATCGAAGCCGATGCAGCGATCACGCAAGCAGGAGAAGCGTTTCACGGCTTCATGATCCGTCAGACGCGCGAAACAGACCTTGCGATGTTCGCCGATATGGCAGGGCATAACGGGTTTGAAAGCGCCGAGGTTGTACCCTTCTCCATCCTGCTGCCCGCCTTCGTCACCAGCGAATTGAAGACCGCATTCCAGATCGGCTTCATGCTGTTCCTGCCCTTCCTCGTGATCGATCTTGTGGTCGCAAGCGTGCTGATGTCGCTGGGGATGATGATGCTGTCGCCCACCATTATCTCGCTGCCTTTCAAGCTGCTGCTGTTCGTCCTGGTGGACGGTTGGGCGCTGCTGATGGGCTCGCTTGCCATGAGCTTCGGTTAGAGGGAGATCGGGTCATGGACGATTCTGCATCGCTCCTCGCGCTGATGGACCGCATGTTGTGGACCACCGCGCTGGTTGCCGCGCC
>DFBR01000069.1:3236-13620 GCA_002367375.1 Erythrobacter sp. UBA3075
GCAACTTCAGTCAATGAACAAACGCTCACCTTCGTGCCGAAGCTGGGCGTCGCGGCGGGCGTTATTGTGCTGTTGGGGGCGAGCATGATCGGCATCGTCGGCGACTTTGCGGAGGAAATATTTGCCCAGATCGCCAATATGGCGGCACTGTGATTTTTCCCGATCTCGGGATTGGCACGATTCAGGATCAGCTGTGGCTGCTGCTGTTTGTGATGGTGCGCATCGGTGCTGCTCTGCTGGCCGCGCCACTGTTCGGCATTCGCGCTGTGCCGGTGCAGGTGCGGGTGATTTTCGCGGGCGCCATGGCGGTGTTCATTCTCAACTGGTTGCCGGTGCGAGTGCCTGAAGAGATGCTGGGCGTGGAAACACTGGTCGCGCTGGTCGGCGAGGCTGTGATCGGTCTGATGCTCGGCTTTACCCTGCAACTGGCCTTTGCTGCACCGCTGCTTGCCGGTGAACAAATCGCTGGCGGCATGGGCATGGCGATTGCCACGGCGGTTGACCCCAATAGCGGTAGCCAATCGGGCGTGGTCGGGCAAATGCTGGGCATCATGCTGACGCTGATCTTCCTTGCGATTGGCGGGCATTTGCTGTGGCTGCGGCTGGTGGTGGAAAGCTACGCGCTGTTTCCGCCCGGCAGCGATTGGGACATTGGCGCGCAGGCTTGGCGCGTGGCGAGTTTCGCCAGCCAGGCCTTTGCCACTGCGCTTGTCATCGCTCTACCGATCACGCTGGTCTTGCTGTTGGTGCAAATGGTGACGGGGGTGATCAGCCGATCCGCGCCATCGCTGAACCTGTTTGCGCTGGGCCTTCCGGCGAGCGTGCTGGCGGGCATCGCTGCCTTGATTGCCTCGACGCCGCTGCTGACAGAACAATTTGTGACGCTGGCAGAAACGGCCATCGGTCAGGTCGGCATGATTGCACGGCCCGATGGGGCAGGCGCGCCATGAGCGAGCAGCCCGCAGGCGAAAAGTCATTTGAACCAACCGAAAAGCGCAAGAAGGATGCCGCCAAGAAAGGCAACGTTCTGCGCTCCAAGGAAGTTGCAACCGCCGTGTCGGTGATGATCGGTGCGGTGTGGCTCAAACTGGCGGGACCGTGGTTGCTTGGCAGCATGGCGGCCACCACCGAAACAGCCTTCACCTTCGACCGCACTACAATCGATGATTTCCGTCCCGGCGAAATGCTGCGCAATATCGTGATTGATCTGGTACCCACGCTACTCACGCTGGGCCTGCTTGTTGTTACGGCGACCATGGCCGCGCAGTTGATGCTGGGTGACGGGCGCTGGGTGATCGGCAATATGGCGCCCAAGGGATCGCGCATTAATCCGCTGTCCGGCCTCAAACGCATGTTCGGCGCTCAAGGCATGATCGAATTGGGCAAGAGCCTTGCCAAGCTGCTGCTGCTCGGTTCCATCGCGTGGTATTGGGGTAGTGCCAATCTGCTTACCGTTCTGTCGCTGGGGCGCGGTGAATTGACGGGCCAGCTTTCGGCGGCATGGGATTCAATTGCCACGCTGCTGATGCTGCTTGCTGGCGGGCTGGTAATGATCGCGATGCTCGACTGGCCGATCCAGTATGTCCGCCGCATCTCGCAATTGAAGATGACCAATCAGGAAGTGCGCGACGAACACAAGCAGACCGAAGGCGCGCCCGAAAAGAAGGCGGCGATCCGCCAGCGGCAGCGCGATATGGCGCGCGGCGGCGTGTCGCGGGCGGTCAAGGAGGCGCAATTCGTGCTCACCAACCCGACCCATTTCAGCGTGGCCATGGCTTACGACCCGGCAGTCGCCGCGGCTCCCTATGTACTGGCCAAAGGGCGCGGGGAAAAGGCGCTGGCGATGCGCGAGCTGGCGGGCGAATATGGCATTCCCGCGCTGGAATACCCATCGCTGGCGCGTGCGGTGTATTTCACCACGCGGGAAAATCAGGTCGTCCGGGCAGAGCTTTATGCGGCGATTGCCAGCGTGCTGGCCTTCGTCCTGTCATTGAAACGCGGCGAGAAACCGCAGCGACCCCATGTTGCTGTGCCGATAGAGCTGCAATTCGATGCCGAAGGCCGCGCAAACACGGCTTAAACTTGGCGTGCCGCTACCGTTCTTCGGGACATGGAAAGCAGCACAACATCCTCGATCATCAGCACGCTTGGCGGCGGCAGCGGCATCAATATGACGCAGCTGGCGCTCGACCTGTCCGAAGCGCGCTTCCTCCCGCAGGTCAACCAGCTCGAAAGCCGCAGCGAAACGCTGGAGGCGAAGATTTCAGCCGCCTCAACCTTGCGCAGCCAGTTGACCCAGCTGTCCTCCGCGCTCGGTGACCGGATTCGCAATGGCGACCTCTCCCCCAGCGCCACTGTCGGTAACGGTTCGGTAGCGCAGGCTTCGGTGCTCGGCAGCAGCAGCGCATCGGGCAGCTACACGCTCGAAGTCGAGCAATTGGCGTCATCGCAGACGTTGGCGGGCAATGCATACAGCGCGGCCAGCGATCTGGTTGGCGAAGGGCAATTGACGATCCGTTTTGGTACAATTGATGGCACGTCTTTCACCGAAGATACCTCTTCGACTGCGGCCGTCATCGACGTGTCCGCAACCGATACGCTGGCCGATGTCGCCAGCAAAATTCGCAGCTCCGGCAGCGGCCTCAACGCCTATGTCGCGAACACCGCCGAGGGTGCCCGGCTGGTGATCAAGGCCGAGACCGGAGCCGAGCGCGCCTTCACCATCGAAGCGGCGGGTGCTTCTGCATCTGGCGGCACTGCAGCGGCGGGGAATATCGACTATCTCGCGTGGTCCCCGGCAAGCGATACGGGCCAGCGCACAGCAAACGCCGCCGATGCGCAATTCCTGTTCGACGGCGTGCGCATGAATAATGCGAGCAACACCGTGACAGGTCTGCCGGAAGATCTGGTGCTCAATTTGACCGGCACCAATCAGGGCGCACCAACCTCCATCTCCTTCGCCGACAAGAGCAGCGCCATCTCCGCGATGATGGGAGACTTCGTGACCGCGCTTAACGAAATTACCGGAGCGCTGAAGGAACTGGCGGCACCGCTTGGCGGTGAGCTGGGCAATGATCCCGGCGCGCGCGCGCTGAAACGCGGCCTGTCGACGCTGAGCACGGATATCGTCATGCCCAACGCCACTGACGGGGCCCCTTCCACACTTTCTGACCTTGGCCTTGTGCGCACGCGCGATGGCGATTTCAGGCTCGACAATGACCGGCTTCAGGAAACCTTGTCGAGCGATTTGGCCGGCGCCAGCGCAATGTTCACCACCGGGCTGTTTGGCGTGTTTGCCACGTTTGATGGATTGGCCCGCGATATGAGCCTGTCGACCAATCCCGGTTCACTCGGCGGCTCGATTGAACGTTATAGCGGGCAGCTCGAACGCCTCGACGAAAGGCTGGAAAAAATCACCGATCAACAGGACACGCTGCGCGAGCGGCTGGTGAAGAACTTCGCCAATGTCGACCGCAACGTCACCGCTTCACAATCGACCCTGAACTTCCTGCAAAGCCAGATTGCCGTCTGGAACGGATCGGACAATTGACATGCTAAGGGCAGTTGATCCTATCGAAGCCTATCGCCGCGTGGAGCTCGATGCCTGTGTTGCAGGATCAGATGCGGGCGAGCTGGTGTTGCTGTGCATCGCCCATGTCCGTGCCGCGCTATCGCAGGCGATCTGGGCTGATCGACATAACCGGCGAGAGGTGCGCGTGCAGGCGCTGGGCCGGGCGCGCAGCGGGCTCACCGCGCTGCGCCTCGGCGTGGACCGCGCCAATCCGCTCGCCGACGATCTGCTCACGCTATACGGCGCGATGGAGGACACAGTCACGGCGAACCAATTCCGCTTCAACCGGCCCGCAATTGATCGCCTGACCGCCGATCTGGATGAAATCGCTGCTGTGTGCCGCCAGAATGAGGCAGCCTGACGCGGCCTAAAAAGCGTGTGTCAGAAAGTGCAATGTCACCCCGACCAATCCGCCGACCAGCGTGCCGTTGACGCGGATGAATTGCAGATCGCGGCCCACGGCGCGTTCAATACGCATGGTGATCGTGCTCGCGTCCCAGCCCTTCACAGTATGTGATACGAGGCTGACGATCTGGTCGCCATAGCGCGTTACCACGCCGACCAGTGTGCGCCGGGCGAAGCGATTGACTTGTACTTGCAGCGCGGGATCCTCGCGCAGCCGCTCTCCCAGTTCAGCAAGGCTGTGGCCCATCTGGCCTGACATGGCGCGGTCGGGATTGCGCAACATGTCGATCAGCGAATGCCGCAGCCGTTCCCACACACCCATCCACCAATCGCCGACCGCCGGATTGGCGAGCAGATCATTTTTCATCCGCTCCACCTTGGTTCGCATTTCGGGATCGTCCTGCAAATCGCGCGCCAGTGTGGCGAGACCTTCCTCCACCTTGGCGCGCACCGGATGTTCGGGATCGACATGCATTTCGGCAAGCAGGCGATAAAGGCCATCAAGCACCGAATTGGCGAGCCGTTCATCGAGGCCCGTCCAGCGGATGATCGCGTTGGCGCGGGCTTGCACCATCTCGCGGACCATGTCCTCATTATCTTCCAGCGCAAGACCAGCCCAACGGATAAAGCCATCGATCAGTGGGCGATGGCGATTGTCGGCAATCGCGGTCTCCAGCACGCGGCCAAGCAGCGGGGAGACATCCAGCTTTTCCGCCTGCCGCGCCAGGCCCGCCTTTACTTGCAGCCCCATGCGGTCGGGATCGAGCGATTCAAGCAGTTCGACCAGCAATTGCCCCGCTCCTGCCCGGATGCGACCTTCGGTATCCTCCCCGCGCTTGGCGAGGAAATCGCCCGCTGCTTGCGCCACGTTCATTTCGCGCATTCGGCGTGCGACCACGATCGGGGTGAGGAAGTTGGAGCGCAGGAAATTCGCCATCGTATCGGCGATGCGGTCCTTGTTCTCCGGGATAATCGCCGTGTGCGGAATAGGAATGCCAAGCGGGTGGCGGAACAGGGCTGTTACCGCAAACCAGTCCGCCAGTCCGCCTACCATCGCCGCTTCGGCAAAGGCGTTGACGTAACCCCAAGCGGGATGTTGACCGAGCAGCTGGTGCGTGGCCACGAAAACAGCCGCCATCGCGACCAGCAGCAGCGTCGCAGTAATGCGCATCCGCCGCGCCTTGTCGGGCGGCAGAGAATTGGCCGAAATGGCCATGGGCGTCAGTCTATTCGGCAGGCTGCAGCTCCACGCCGGCGGCGTTTTCATCGCCCGGCTTGTACGTCAAAAGGCGTTCGCGCAGCCACGGGCCAAGCTTCTTTTCGAGGCCATCTGCCAGGCTGAAACCGGCAGGCACAATCACCAAAGTCAGCACGGTGGATAACAGCAGGCCGCCGATCACCACCGTACCCATCGGTGCGCGCCACGCCGAGTCGCCGGTCAACGAGAGCGCGGTGGGCACCATGCCGGCCGTCATCGCGACAGTAGTCATCACAATCGGCTGGGCTCGCTTCTGCCCGGCTTCAAGAATGGCGGTGAGCTTGTCCTTACCCGCGTCCATTTCCTCGATCGCGAAATCGATCAGAAGGATAGAGTTTTTGCTGACGATGCCCAGCAGCATCAGCATGCCGATGAACACCGGCATGGATATGGGCATGGGCGCGAAATTTCCGCTGGAAAAGCCCTTTAGATAACCAGCAATGACAAGCGCGAGAAATCCGCCGAGTGGCGCCAGGGCGAGCGAGCTCATATTCACCAATGGCGAGACCAGTCTGCGGTACAGAAGCACGAGCACGGCAAACACAAGAAGCAGCCCGGTGATCACCGCAGTCACGAAATTGTCGATGAGATTAGCCTGCCACTCGTCCGCACCGACCGGCAAATTCTGCACACCGGTGGGCAGATTGTCCATGATCGGCAGCGCGTTGATCGCATTCAGCACCGTGCCGCGCGCGAAATTGGGTGCGACATCAACACCCACGAAAACGCGGCGGTTCTGGTTGAACCGCTCAATAGAGGTTGGACCCATACCGAGCGAAATATCTGCCACCCGGTTCAACGGAACCGAACCGCCATTCGCCGTGGGCACGGGCAAATTGCGGATCGTTGACAGGTCGCGCCGGGCACTTTCAGCCAGCCGTACACGGATCGGGATCTGACGGTCCGAGAGCGAGAAGCGGGCGGCATTCTGATCGATATCGCCCAGCGTGGCGATGCGGATCGCCTGGCTCAGCGCGACGGTCGTCACACCAAGACTGGCGGCAAGATCTTCGCGCGGGTCGATAATCAGTTCGGGCCGCTGGAGATCATAATCAATGCGCGGTGCAACTGCGCCTTCAACCGTCTCCATCTGCTGGGCCAGTTCTGTGGCTGCTGCCTGCAACACATCAGGGTCAGAGCCTGCCAGCATGATCGAAATTGCCCTGCCGGTGCCGCCGCCGCCCTGATTGTTGGCGAAATTGACCCGTGCATCGGGAATGTCCTGCAAGATCGGCGTCAGCGCTCGCTCAAATTGAAGGCTCGTACGCTCACGATCGTCGCGCAGCACCATGCTGATGCGGCCCGATCCTTCGTTGGCAATCCCGAGGACTAGGGCAACTTCCTGTTCCTCGCTCAGGCGGGCCGCGATCTCATCAATCACCTCTTCGGTCTGTTCCAGCGTCGTGCCCGGCGGCATGGATACGCTCACCCGGCTGAAATCACTGTCATTGTTCGGGAAGAATTGCGTCGGCAAGTTCCCGGCAATCACGACGGTGAGACCAAGCGCAGAAATGCCAATCAGCACCATCCAGATGCGGTGATCAAGATAGCGCGCGGCGAGGAAGCGTGAGCGCTGGTGGAAATCATTATGGCGCGCTGAACCCTGCAAGCGCGCGGCCAGCACACCGATACCAATGTTGACGAGTGCGCCAATCAGATAGAGCCCGAATATCGCCAGTGCGATCATCCAGATTGCGGGCATTTCAAACTCTATCGCTTCTGCGGTCGGAGCACCCGCCGCAGGGTCAGCCGTCAACGCAGCGAACAGCGCACTCAGCCCAATGATCGCGGCCACGATTGCCACGCCCGAGACGATGTTGAGCGGAATGAACCACCAGCGGGTGCCGATATTGCCTGTTCGCGCGCGCATTTGGCGAAACTTGGCCGTGTCCAGAGACCAGCGCAGCACCTTCATATAGCGGTCCATCATCGGACCTTCGCCGTGAACCGCATGCCCCTTGGCCTTGAGGAAATAGGCCGCCGCCATTGGCGTTATCAATCGCGCCACAGCAAGGCTCATCAACACCGCAACCACCACGGTCAGGCCGAAATTCTTGAAAAATTGCCCGGAAATACCCGGCATCAAGCCAACAGGCAGGAACACCGCGACAATGCAGAATGTAGTCGCGACCACCGGCAGGCCGATCTCATCTGCCGCATCAATGCTCGCCTGATAGGCACTTTTGCCCATGCGCATATGGCGCACGATATTCTCGATCTCGACAATGGCGTCATCGACAAGGACACCGGCCACCAATCCAAGTGCGAGCAAAGAAAGCGTGTTGAGCGAGAAGCCGAACCACGCTTCCATGAAATAGAAGGTCGGGATGGCCGACAGCGGGATCGCCAGCGCGGCGATGATCGTCGCGCGCCAGTCGCGCAGAAACAGGAAGACCACCACCACTGCCAGCAAAGCGCCTTCAACAAGCAGCGCCATAGAGCTTTCATACTGGCCCTTGGTGTAATCGACCTCGGTAAACAGGCGCGTAAAGGTAACGCCTTGGTTGGCCTCCTGAACCTGCTGCAGAACTTCAACCGCCTCATCATAGACGCGCACGTCGCTTTCGCCCCGCGCGCGGGTGATGGAGAAGGTGACGACCTGTTTGCCATCCACCTTGGCCAGAGTGCGCACTTCGCCAAAGGAGTCCTGTACCCGCGCCACATCGCTCAGCTTGATGGTGCGCCCCCCGCCGATGTTGATCAGCGTCTGCGATAGGTCATAGGCGCTGGCAGCATTACCGAGCACACGCACCGACTGGCGCGATCCGGCGATTTCCGCCTGCCCGCCTGCCGCGTTGACATTGAGCTGGCGCAGCGCGCTGTTGATCTGACTGGCAGTTACCCCGAGCGACTGCATGCGCGCGGGATCAAGGATAACGAGGATTTCCCGGTCCACGCCGCCGCTGCGGCTGACTTCAGCAAGGCCGTCAACAGTCAACAATTGCTTGGTTACGACGTCATCGATGAACCAGCTCAATTGCTCCAGCGTCATGTCATCGGCGCTCACGCCGAAAGACACGATAGGCCGCGAACTTGTCGCCTGCTTCGAAATACGCGGTTCGAGAATGCCATCGGGCAATTCGCCGCGAATATTGTCAATCTCGCCCTTCACCTCGTTCACCGCGTCATCAACGTCGGTGCCGATGGCGAATTCAATACTGGTGAAGGAATTGCCTTCAGAGGCGGAAGAATAGAGGTTTTCAACTCCGTCCAGCGTCTGCACCGCAGCTTCGACGCGCTGGGTTATCTGGTTGACGACCTCGGGCGGAGCCGCGCCAGGTTGCGAAATGCTGACCGTGACAACGGGAAATTCGATATCCGGATTGTCCTGAACATCCATGTCCTGAAAGGACGTGATCCCGGCGACCATCAGACCGATAAAGGCCAGGATCGGGAAGATCGGGTTGCGAATCGCCCAGGCAGAAGCTTTGCTGAAATCCATGGGCCGGGCCTTAGCCTTCGTTTTCGGTCGCCGGGCGCACCCGGTCGCCTTCGGTCAGGAAACCACCGGCGCGCATCACCACCCGCTCTGTTCCGTCGAGGCCCGAAGCGATGATAATGCCGGCATCGCTGATCCTGCCAAGCTCCACCGCACGGCGGACCACGGTATCCTCTGCATCGACGATGTAGACATAGCTGCCCGCATCGTCAGAGAAGATCGCACTTTCAGGAAGGCGGGTTGCGACCGATATGTCGCTGGCAAGCTGCACAGTAGCAAAACCACCGGGGCGCAGTGCCGCATCGTAAGGCAAGGCACAACGCGCCGTGCCCTGCCGCGTCTGCTCATCAATCACAGGCGATTTCTGCCAGATCTGACAGGTAAATTCATCATCAGTGCCGACGGGCACCAGAGTCCCGGTTGCACCAATATCGATCTGCTGCAGTTCAGCTTCCCCGACACGGGCAAGCAATTCCATCTCACCGCCTCTGGCGATAGAAAACAGCGTGCCAGAGCCGGGGGTGACGACTTGTCCGGGTTCAACATTGCGAGTCAGCAACAGGCCAGCAGAAGGCGCCACGATGTTGAGTTGGGCATTGCGCGCACGGCGTTCTGCCAATTGCGCACGCGCCACATCCACACGGGCCACGGCAGCATCGCGCGTCGCGGTTAAGCGGTCGATATCGGCCTGACTGATAAAACCGCGCTCCACCAATTGCAGCGCACGGTCGAGATTGGCCTGCGCGAGATCGGCATCGGCCTGTGCCACGTCGATTTGCGCCGTTAGCGCGCCCAATTGCTGGTTCTGAACTGAACGGTCGATCAGCGCGAGAACCTGTCCTGCCGACACCCATTCGCCTGCCTCGACGGGAACCGACACGACGCGGCCGCCTTCGCCGACCACGCCCACGGGCATTTCGCGCCGCGCGGCCAATGTACCGGTGGCATTGATAGTCCCTTCTAACGTTGCCGATCCGGGAACCGAGACAGTTACGACCGGAAGATCGCTGCTGCCGTCTGCCGTTGGGGCGAAAGGAACGTTCTCTTCGCCGCCCGACAGCATCAGACTGGCGATGATGGCGGCGACAACAATCACCGCAAGCGCGATCCACAGGCGCCGTTTTCGCGCGCGCCGTTCATGGGGCGTGTCTACGCCGGCCAAGCCTTCATCATCGGCTACGACATGGCCGTCCGCATCGCTGGAACTAACTCTGGTCTCAAGATTCATCGGCGCATTGCCTTTTCAAAGGCCCTGTCGGGAAATTTTGCGTGGCTTATCACAATTGCTCCCGTCAGGCGACCGGACCATTGGCGGTATGCCGCCTCTAGCGGCTTTGAAGCAGATTGCACAATGCAACCCTCTGCCAAACTGCAATGCAGTCCGACAAAGGGCCATGACCGGACATTGAAAAAGGGCGGGAAGCCACTGACTTCCCGCCCTTCAAATCTTACATGCGCCTGATATGGCGCGATAAGTTTAGCGCACCTTGCCGCGCTGCACGAGGTTCACGATCCCCAGCAGTACGACTGCGCCGACAAATGCGGTGATGAGATACATGATCCAGCCCGCATCGGCGTTCAGGAAGCCAACCATACTGCCGATGGCGCTGCCGATAACACCGCCGATAACGCCGACGATGATATTCCAGAAAATGCCCATCGAGGCATCGCGGCTCATAACTTTGCTGGCCAGCCAGCCAGCGATGCCGCC
>DFBR01000069.1:13630-18251 GCA_002367375.1 Erythrobacter sp. UBA3075
GCACAAACGTAGAGGGAGATTCGGTGTTCCGAAACTCCCTCATGAAATTGTTTGTCTGGATCCAGGTTGTGGGGCCGGGCTGCGCACCCGGTGCGCGATCAGTATTTCAACTGCCGCTCGTAAAGGTCGCGGTAGTGCTGGATGCGGGTAACCCGCAGGCCCTGCATTCCCGAGCGGTCAACAGCGCGTTGCCAGCCGGCGAATTCTTCCAGCGTCAGGCCGTAGCGTTCAAGCACTTCGTCAATCGTCAGCAGACCGCCGTTGACGGCAGCCACGACCTCGGCCTTGCGACGCACGACCCAACGCTTCGTCTTGGGCGAAGGCAGATCCTCGATCGTCAACGACTCGCCAAGGGGGCCGATAACCTTCGCAGGACGGATTTTCTGATTCTCGATCATGTGTTTCCTCGGTTGGTCGGATCGTCGCAGTCAGCGCGCCGACCAATAGTGGCGCAAACAGCTTTGCCATTGGCTAAATCATCAGGGTTAACGCCGTATTTGCCATTTCCTGTGGTCTGCCCCGTCAATGCCTTGTCATGGTGCGACGCGATGTGCTGCGCACATTCCGCATCGAAGCTAGCGATCGCGCCATCATCATGCGAAGCAAGTTCACCGCGCAGATCACGGGCTGCTGCCAGTTTGGCGACAAGGTCTGACCAATTCAGCGCGCACAGGTCTTCGCCCACGGTTTCACCGTGGTTCGCACCGTTTGCATCGGGGGCAATGGGAGGTTTCCCTTCGAACATGGCGAGGAGCTTTAAGGCGCAAGCGTCAAGAAGCGGTAAAATGTGCTTTAACCTTGTGTTACACATCGTAAACACCGTGCAGGCAGGGGCTTTTGCCACCGCGCCTAAGCGTGTAGGCGCGCGGCCATGCCTTCCGAAGCCATCCCAATCGAAACTGGCACAATTCCCTCGCTGCCGATTGCCGTCGATGCCGAAGCGCTGTTCGACTTGCCGCGCGCGGCCAGCGAATGCCGCATCGTTGTCGCCATGTCTGGCGGGGTGGACA
This sequence comes from Erythrobacter sp. UBA3075, assembly GCA_002367375.1. GTDB lineage: Bacteria > Pseudomonadota > Alphaproteobacteria > Sphingomonadales > Sphingomonadaceae > Alteraurantiacibacter. The sequence continues at coordinate 14,641 of DFBR01000069.1, forward strand.
GTTCGGTGGTGGCTGCTTTGGCCGCGCAGACTGGCGCTGAAGTGATCGGCATTACGCTTCAGCTTTATGACTATGGCGCGGCGACCGGGCGCAAGGGCGCATGCTGCGCGGGTGATGACATCCGTGATGCACGCATGGTGTCAGACCGGCTGGGTATCGCGCATTACGTTTTCGACCATGAAAGCAGCTTTCGCGAAGAAGTGGTCGAAACATTTGCCGACGAATATCTCGCCGGACGCACGCCCATCCCCTGCATTCGCTGTAATATGGGTCCCAAGTTTACCGATCTGCTGCGCATGGCGCGCGAATTGGGGGCCGATTGCCTCGCCACCGGCCATTATGTGCGGCGCGTTGTCGGAGAAGACGGTGTGGAACTGCACCGAGCGCATGATCCGGCCCGCGACCAGTCCTATTTCCTTTACGCGACCACAGAAGAACAGCTCGATTACCTGCGCTTCCCTCTGGGCGGCCTGCCCAAGAGCGACGTGCGCGCGATTGCGGAAAGCTTCGGCCTCGTTGTCGCCAACAAGCCCGATAGCCAGGACATATGCTTCGTGCCCGATGGCGATTATGCCAAGATCGTCAAGAAAATGCGCCCCGAAGGCGGCCGCGCTGGGCAAATCGTCCATTCCGAGACAGGCGAAGTGCTGGGCCAGCATCCCGGCATCATTCACTATACCGTGGGTCAGCGGCGTGGTCTGGAGATTGGCGGGCAGCCCGAACCGCTTTATGTCGTGGGCCTAGATGCCGAAACAGCAGAGGTTCGCGTTGGGCCGAAGCGGCTTCTTGCGGTTGGCGCAGCGCAAATTATTGAAACCAACCGTATCGGGCCGCTTCCCGATGTACCGCTCACTGCCAAAGTCCGCTCACTATCGAAGCCCGTGCCGATTATGCTGGAGGGCACTTTGGGCGGTGGCGCAACAGTGGCGATCCGCTTCGCCAGCCCTGAATTCGGCGTCGCGCCGGGACAGGCGGCGGTGATCTATGCAGGAGACCGCGTGGTCGGTGGCGGCTGGATCGAGTCGACAGAATCGGCCTGAACCGTTTCAGCCGTCCCAAGGTTCCAGCACACAGCCCGGTCCTTCACTAAAGGTCGCAGTCGTGCTGGTAATTAGCGGGACTGTCGCGGTTACGCTTTGCGCTCCTTCATCTTCGCTCAGCCAGATGACGCCCATGCCCGGCATCAAATCATCGTCGCAACTGCCCAGCTCTCGGCCTGCAATATGGCGGCACGAACAGGCGGACTTTGCGGCATAGCTAGTACCGGTCTGAGAGTAACCGGCAATCGCCTCGCCGAAGAAGAAGGCCGCGATACCCACTGCCAATGCGACGATCAGCGCGATGCGCAAAATGATCGTGAGGAAGCCTGTCTTTGCCTGTTTTGCGGTTGCCATTCGTCTGCGCCTGCTGGAAAGGATGCGCGTATATGTCGCGTCGCCAGCCTCCTAACCATCTTGCTCGTCATGCGCCAATAGCTTGCGCACTATCGCTGGCGATTGCGGCCTGCGCGCAGGATGGCCCGCCGCCCGAACCGCCCGTGCCGCCTGAAGTGCTGGAGACGGTCGTCGTTGAACCCGGCGTTTCGCGCGAAGCGCTGGCGCGCGCGGTGGACGATGTCTTTACAGCAGAGGGCGTGGGCGAAACGCGCGCGGTCATCGTCATGCGCGGCGGCGAGGTAGTGGCAGAACGCTATGCCGAGGATTTTCCGGCAGACACCCGCCATATAGGCTGGTCGATGTCCAAGAGTGTGACCGGCGTTCTCATCGGCATGATGGTGGCTGACGGAAAGCTGCGGCTGGACGATGCTGCACCCGTTTCCACGTGGCAGCGCAGCGGTGATCCGCGCGGTGAGATCACTCTGCGGCACTTGCTGCAAATGCGCTCCGGCCTGCGCCACGAAGAGATGGCAGACCCGGTCTACACCTCCGCCGAAGTGCGCATGATGTATCTCGACGGGCGCGATGACATGGCGGCATGGGCCAAGGCGCAGCCGCTCGAGCATGAGCCGGGCAGCACATTTGATTATTCCACCCCGACCAGCGTGATCCTTGCCGATATCGCCACCAATCTCATTGCCCCTGATGCCAGCGCTGAGGCGCGGCAGGTGGCAATGGCGGAATTTGTCGATGCGCGGCTGGCCGTGCCGCTCGGCATGACATCGCTGGTGGGCGAATATGACGCGGCTGGCACGCTGGTGGGCGGCAGCAGCTTCTGGGCGACTGCGCGCGATTGGGCGCTGTTTGGCGAATTCCTGCGCAATGGCGGTTCTGTATCAGGCGCGCAGATCGTGCCGCGCGGCTGGATCGACTTTATGCGCACGCCCAGTCCGGCGGCAGAGGACTATGGTGCGCAGCTATGGCTCAACCGCGCGAATGAGGCAGGGCGCGATTACCTGTTTGCGCAAGCAGGACCCGATAGCGCCTTCGCCATGATCGGTCATCTCGGTCAATATGTGATCGTGTCGCCGCAGCAGCGCCTTACCGTGGTGCGGCTGGGCAAGAGCGACGATGCCGAACGCGCGCCGCTGGTGGACGAGCTGGCCGATATTTTCGCGCTTTATCCTGGCAGATAGAAGCGCCCCTCCACCATTGTTATACAGCCACCGCCGAGAATGGCGCGGTCGCCCTGCAATGTGCATGTCGCATGGCCGCCGCGCTCGCTGGCCTGAAAGGCGGTAAAGCTCGCGCGTCCCAGCCGCGCGCACCAGAATGGGGTAAGCACAGCGTGGGCAGAGCCTGTGAAGGGATCCTCGTCAACGCCTGCTCCGGGCACGAAATTGCGCGAGATTACATCTGTATCTGCGCTCCCGCTGTCTCCGGGCGCGGTACAAATGAACTGCTGATCGCCAAGCTGCGCCAGCGCGCGCAAATCGGGATCAAGCGCGCGAATATCGGCGGCATTTTCATAGAGGAAGATGTTGTAGCCATCCGGGTTACGCCACACTTCCACCGGCTCTGCCCCAAGCAGCAGGGCGGCCTCGGGGTACGGCTCGGGCGCGGTCGGGATTGCGGGCAAAGCGAGGTTATAGCTATCGCCCGCACGGCTGACTTCGAGCACACCGGCCTTGCGCGTCGAGAAGGTCACAGCCTCTTTCTCCGGAGCACCGCTCAGGATCGCATGGCCCGACGCCAGCGTTGCGTGCCCGCACAAAGCAACTTCCAGCGCAGGGGTGAACCAGCGCAGCTTGTAATCAGCCTCACCATCAGGCGTCGCGATCAGGAAAGCGGTTTCGGCAAACATGTTTTCCGCCGCGATGTCGCGCATCACATTATCCGATGGCCACGCGTTGACGATAACCACCGCCGCCTGATTGCCCCCAAATGCGGCCTCAGCAAAGGCATCAATGTGCCAATAGGGGATGGCGGAAGACTGGGTCATTGATCGTCCTTCAGCTTCTTGAATTCATCAGCCTCGACTAGCGGATTTCTAGGCTTGTCGACATGGCCTTCGGGATCGATATGGATCAGGATTTCAGTGTCCGGAAAGGCCTCCAGCAAATCCTCTTCCACACGCTCGATAATCTCGTGCGCTTCTACCACACTCATGTCGGCAGGCATGTCGACATGGAATTGTGCGAAGTCATGCGCGCCGCTGGTGCGCGTGCGCAGATC
>DFBR01000129.1:0-678 GCA_002367375.1 Erythrobacter sp. UBA3075
TAATCCGCAGGTGTTCTGCGCAATTACCCGCACAAATCCGCAGGCGCATGCCATTATTGCCGAAAATCTCGATCGTTCACCTTTGTTTAGTGGCGCGATTGACGCAGCGGGCCCACGCTATTGCCCCTCGATCGAAGACAAGATCCATCGTTTTGCAGACCGCGATGGCCATCAAGTTTTCCTCGAGCCTGAAGGGCTCGACACCCATCTCGTCTATCCCAACGGAATCAGCACTTCGCTGCCAGTCGACGTGCAGCTCGCAATGTTGCGAGCCATGGACGGACTTGAACAGGTTGTGATGGAAGTCCCTGGTTACGCGGTGGAATATGACCATATCGATCCACGCGCATTGGGTGATGGCCTGCAGCTCAAGGCAATGCCGGGGCTCTATTGCGCGGGGCAGATCAACGGCACTACCGGATATGAAGAGGCTGCAGCACAGGGCTTGATTGCCGGGATGCACGCCGCATGTGTCGCGCTCGATCGCACACCGCCCGCGCTCAATCGGGCGAATTCCTACATGGCGGTGATGATTGACGATCTAACGCTGCACGGCGTAAGCGAGCCTTATCGAATGCTTACGGCGCGCGCTGAGTATCGCTTGCGGCTGCGTGCAAACAACGCCTCAACCCGGCTGACAGGGCTTGCCCTCGAAGTGGGGTGCGTGGGCCGGGAACG
>DFBR01000129.1:747-8036 GCA_002367375.1 Erythrobacter sp. UBA3075
GGCCTTCCGGTGAGGCGTGATGCTGGCCGCAAGAACATCCAGGAATGGCTCGCGTTTCCCGACATTCCGCTGGCATCACTCGCGCCTTGGCTACCCCAGGAATGCGATCCGACAAGCGAACTTGCGAGTGAGCTGGCAGAGGACGCAGCCTACGCGCCCTATCTTGCTCGACAAGACGCTGAGTTGCGTGACTTGCGCAGCGGTGAGGCGTTGGAACTGGGTGACGGCTTCCCCTACTCAGAGGTACCAGGCCTATCCAATGAAATGGTGGAGCGTCTTAGTAATGCCCGCCCGAGCAATTTGGCCGCCGCGGGCCGCGTTCGCGGAATCACGCCAACGGCACTTGCGGCATTGCTGGTCCACGCGAAACGCCGTAACCGCGCTGCATGATCGAGACCGAAGAACAGGCGAAGGCATTTTGCGCTGAGCGATGCGATGCGGAAGCCATGGAGCGGCTTGACCGCTTCATTGCCTTGCTGGCCATGGAGAACTCGCGCCAGAATCTCATTTCTTCTGCCAGCCTCGATCATGTTTGGCAGCGTCATATTGCCGACAGCATCCAACTGCTCGATCATGTTCCACGTGAAACATCACCTTGGCTCGATTTGGGGTCGGGGGCCGGGCTCCCCGGATTGGTTCTCGCTATGGTAAGACCTGATCTGCAGATTGGCTTGGTCGAATCGCGCAGAAAGCGAATCGAATGGTTGGAGCGGGTTGCGGAGGAATTCGGGCTCTCCAATTGCACCGTTCATGGATCGCGGCTCGAACTTGTGGAAAGCTCCGAAATTGCCGTCATCACAGCGCGCGCCTTTGCTCCGCTAGGCAAATTGCTCGACTTATCCGCCCGTTTTTCCACACGCTCCACCACCTGGCTGTTGCCCAAAGGGCGTTCGGGGGCGCAAGAACTGTCGCAACAACCTACGAAAATCCGGGCAATGTTCCACGTGGAACATTCTGTGACGGATGCGGAGGCGGGAATCTTAGTCGGCACCGGGAGGCCAGTTCTGTCATGATCGTGATCGCAATAGCCAATCAGAAGGGTGGAGTGGGTAAGACCACAACAGCCATCAATATTGCGACTGCCATGGCGGCGAGTGGTTGGCGCACCCTGTTGGTCGATCTCGATCCGCAGGGGAATGCCTCGACCGGCATCGGTGTAGGCGCAGCAGACCGCGATTTTTCGAGCTATGATGTGTTGGTGGATCAAGTGGCAGTTGATCACTGCGTAATGCGCTCAACCATTCCCGGCCTCGACCTGCTCCCTGCAACCGTCGACCTGAGTGGTGCTGAAGTTGAGCTGGTTGGCGTAGAGAACCGCGCGCACCGTTTGCGTGATGCCCTTGCAGATCATGAAGGCCATGACATTTGCTTTATCGATTGTCCGCCATCGCTCGGCCTGCTGACGCTCAATGCGCTCTGTGCCGCTGATACGTTGATGGTGCCGCTGCAGTGCGAATTTTTTGCGCTGGAAGGCTTGAGCCAGCTTTTGCAGACGGTCGAGCAGGTTCAACAGCGTTTCAACCCCGATTTGGGCATCGTTGGCATTGCCCTGACCATGTTCGACAGGCGCAATCGCCTGACAGACCAGGTTTCTGATGATGTGCGCGAATGTTTGGGTGATCTGGTGTTCGAGGCCGTGATTCCGCGCAATGTCAGGCTTTCCGAGGCACCGAGCCACGGCCTGCCTGCACTCGTATATGATCATTCATGCACCGGCAGTCGAGCCTATATGGCGCTTGCGAGAGAGCTGATTGGACGTCTCCCAGCACAAAAGGTGGCAGCATGAGCGACAAGGACACAAAGCAGGCGCAGGGCGACGCGACACCGCGCGTGCCTGCCAATCGGCGCAAGCTCGGCAAAGGGCTTGGCGCTCTAATGGGCGAAGCACGGCGTGAGGAACCCTTGGTGGCGTCAGGCGGTGCGGCATCGCCAAACCAAAGTGCGGCCACAACAACGCCCTCTGACGGTCTCGCCATGTTGGCCATATCCGATATCGAGCCGCACCCAGACCAGCCGCGCCATCATTTTGATGAGGAAGCGCTTGCAGAGCTCGCTGCATCGATTGCCAGCCGCGGTGTGATTCAACCTGTGATTGTCCGTCCGCAACCGCGAGGTAAATATCAGCTGGTTGCAGGTGAGCGCCGTTGGCGCGCTTCGCAAAAGGCGCACTTGCATGAAATTCCGGCCATAATTCGTGATCTGGCGGATCGCGATGTTATGGCGCTGGCGCTTATTGAGAATATTCAGCGCGAAGATCTCAACCCGGTTGAAGAAGCGCGTGCCTATCAGCGTCTGTCTGAATTCGAAGGCATGACCCAGGCTGATATCGCCACTCTGGTGGAGAAATCACGCAGCCACGTGGCCAATTTGCAGCGCATTCTTTCTTTGCCAACACGCGTACTCGATCATCTGGAGGCTGGACGGCTCGATATGGGCCACGGCCGTGCGCTGATCGGACTGGATGATGCCGAGGAATTGGCGGAGCAGGCGGTCAGCAAGGGCTTGTCCGTGCGTGAAGTTGAGAAACTGGCGCGCAAAAGCCGCAACGGCGGAGAAGTCCCGGCTCGTCGCACGGCACGCCCACCCCGCGATTCGGCGCAGGATGCCGATATTGCAGCGGTTGAAAACCACCTTGAGGAATTCCTCGGTCTGCCGGTAAAAATCGCCACAGACGATGATCCGCGTTCGGGGGCCGTGACGGTGAGATTCCGCACACTTGACCAGCTAGACCTTATTTGTCAGAGACTTACGGGCAGTGGCATCTGATTCAAGCACACCAGTTGCGCGGCGCTAGAAGTTGCGCGGCGCAAGTTTTCAGACCTCGGAAATAGCAGCGATGCTCAGCTGAGCGGCGTTAGCTTGCCCTGCGGTTGAGCCTGAGGCGCTGGACGCGGGGTAGGGCGAGGACGGGGGCGCGATGCCGGACGTACAATCTCGACCTCTTCCTCAATCACAGTTTCGCGGCAGATGCGGCAATCCTCATCGCGGCGCTGAGCGTGGTTGTGGCCATGCCCCCGCGCCCGAGCAGGCCCCTGAACACGCCCGAACTGTGAGTGGGTGGTGACAGGCACCATCATGACCTGCTGACCATACGCGAATTGACCACCGCCAAGTTCATGGCGACGTAGATATGCCTCGCAATAGCGCGATGCCCAGACTTCATTACGGCTGAGCTCGCCATCGCCGTCCCCATCGAGCACTGAACCGATCGCTGCGCCAGCGAGGCCACCCAGACCCGCACCTACCGCAGTGCCGAGCAGGCGATCGTCATCGGCAATGCGGTTTCCAGCCACGCCGCCAACCACTGCGCCGAGAAGACCGCCGATAAGTCCGCCATTGCGGTCCCGGCGATCATCGTAATACCCACCCCCATCGGCCATCAGATACTGGCAATCTGTGAGCCATTGCGCACGCTCTTGCGCCGTATAGGCCAAGCGCGGGGCGTGATGGCTGCCATTGGCATTGCTGCCCGTGTGATGTTCGCGCCAACCATGCTCGCCGTGTGCGAGGACATGACCGTCTTCGCTCATGAACCGATGTTCGCCCATAAATACGCCGTGATAGCTGGCATCAACGGTTTGCCCCTCGGCATTCGTATAGGTTCCGGTCCACTCACCGTGCCAGGTTTCCTCATCACTCCAATCGCCCTGCCAAGCCCCCTCGTAGCGACCATCCGTGGTGATGGTGTCCGCATGATGCTCAGAGCTATGATGCTCAGCACCCTGATGTTCCGAACCGTGGTGATCTTGACCATGGCCATCATGATGACCTTCTTGCGCGGCGGCAGGAGCGGCTATCCCGAGCGCGGCAGCACTTGCGAGCAGGAGAACGGTGCGGGTCGTCATCACGGCAATATCCCTTACATGGAACGGGCGCATCGCCCATTTAACTCCATATTTACCAAGGAAAGGCGCGGAAAACCAAGCGGGCCGCCATCGCTGCCCCGTTACGGGACATTACGCGGCTGTGGGGAAGGGGCTAGATGCGCGAGCTGAGTAGACCGGCGAGAGCTTCGATCCCGGCGCGGTCCTCTTCGTCGAACCGCGCGAGGCTTGGGCTGTCGAGATCAATCACGGCCACAACCGCGCCATCGCGCATTACAGGCACCACCAGTTCAGATCGGCTGCGCGCATCACAGGCGATATGGCCGGGGAAACTATGCACATCTTCTACCAGCTGGGTTTCCCCTTTCGCCGCCGCACCGCAAACACCCACTCCCACCGGAATGCGGATGCAAGCGGGCCGCCCGGCAAAGGGTCCAAGCACCAATTCACCGTCAATCAGGCGGTAAAAGCCGGTCCAATTGCAGTCCGGCAGGAATTCGCCCAGCAAAGCCGCGGCATTGGCCATATTGGCTATTGCATCAGTCTCACCGGCGGTCACAGCCTCCACGGCTTCAAGCAGGGCGGCGTAGATATCGGGCTTGCTGGCCCCCGGAGCGGGTGTGAAATCGTACATGCGCTCGGCTTGTAACGCAGCCGCACGGCCAAATCCATTGCCGCCGCGCGCAGCCTCGCTTATCGAGTCATCATGCGCATTCTGAAGAAAATTCTCATCACCCTGCTGGTCCTGCTCGTTATCGGTGGGATCATCATCTGGTTCCTGACGCGGCCCGACGTGGCTGAGTATTCCCTCGCGGAAACCACTGGCACTGACCCGGTGCTGGCCGAGCCGAACGAGCAGCTTGTCCCGACAGTCGCCATCGCCAGCCCGATTGGCTGGGGCGATGATGGCGCGCCGACGCCGGGCGAGGGGTTGGAGGTCAATCGCTTTGCCGAAGGGCTCGATCACCCGCGTGTGCTCCACACCCTGCCCAATGGCGATGTGCTGGTCACGCTGACCAATGCGCCAGAGCGCGAGCTGGCGGGCGGTTGGCTGACCAATTTCGTGGCCGGACTGCTGTTTAGCGAAGCGGGCGCAGGCAACCCGTCAGCCAATCAGCTGGTATTGCTGCGAGACGGCGATGAGGATGGCGTTGCCGAAGAGCAGCACGTTTTGCGCGAAGATGATCTCGATTCGCCCTCGGGCATCGCCTGGGTCGATGGCAATCTCTACATTGCCAATCACGATGCCGTGCTGCGTTTCGATTATGAACTTGGCAGCAATAGCGTGCAGGGTGAGCCGGAGAAAATCGCCGACCTCCCACCTGCCGGAAACCATTGGATGCGCAACATAATCCTTTCAGAGAACGGCACACGTCTGTTTGTCGCGGTGGGTTCGGCGTCGAATATCGGCGAAGGCGGTATGGATATCGAAGGGGAGCGCGCGGCGATCCACGAGATCAATCTCGAAACCGGATCTTCGCGGCTTTTCGGTGCCGGAATGCGCAATCCCAATGGGATGGCTTTCAACCCCTGGACCGGTGAGCTGTGGACCACTGTGAACGAGCGCGACATGCTCGGCAGTGATCTTGTGCCCGATTACATGTCCAACGTGCCCATCGGCGTGCATTACGGCTGGCCATGGGTCTATTACAAAGATGTGTTCGACGAGCGTGTTGAGGCGCCGATGCCGCGCTTCCTCACCGAATACACGCGCTTGCCCGAATATGCGCTGGGCGCTCACGCCGCGGCGCTGGGGCTGGTGTTCACCGAAGAAGGCACAAGAATGGGCGAAGCCTTCAGTCATGGCGCCTTCATTGCCCGCCATGGATCGTGGAATCGCTCCCCACCCGCAGGATATGACGTGGTGTTCGTGGAGTTCGACGAGCGCGGAAATCCTGTGGGTGAACCGCGCCAAGTGCTGGAGACATTCCTCACCAGCGAAGGCGATACCTATGGCCGTCCGACATGGGTCGAGTGGGACCGCACCGGCGCATTGCTGGTGAGCGATGATACCGCCAATATCATCTGGCGGGTTACTTCTCCCGGTGCCGAAGCGGCCGAGGCGATCGAGCGCAATAGCGGCGAGCGTCTGCCACCTCTTCGGCAATTGCAGGGTGATCCCGCGCGCGCCTTCGAGGAAGGTGCCATCGCTCCGCAGGACATTATGTGACCGGGGTCTGGAGTTAAGGGGGCCGGAGAACGGGCGGTTAGAGCTGCTTGCCCACCCGTCCGGCCAGTTCAGTGATGAAATGCCATGCGATACGGCCTGAACGCGCGCCGCGCCGCTTGGCCCATTCCAGCGCTTCGCTCTCGTCCAGTTCCAATCCGTATTCGGCGGCATAGCCGCGCAGCATATCGAGATAATCGTCCTGGCTGGCGTTGTGAAAGCCGAGCGCGAGGCCGAATCGGTCTGCCAGCGCCAGATTGTCATCCACGGCATCGCGCGGATTGATGGGGTCGTCCTGCTCGCTCGCCTGACGCGGCAGGATGGCGCGCCGATTGGTGGTTACGGCAAGGCGGACATTGGTGGGTCGCGCCTCAACCCCGCCGTCGAGCCAGCTGCGCAGATGGCGCGGCGTGGCATCATCACCCTCGGCAAACCCCAAATCATCAATGAAAATGAGGAAGTTGCGCTTTATTCCAGAGAGCTGTGCAAACAGTGCGGGCAGTGACGGCACGGCGTCGGTCGCGATCTGCACCAGCGCAATCTGCCCCCCGGAGTTCTGCGCATCGGCAATCGCTGCACGCAGCAGGGCCGATTTGCCCATCCCGCGCGCGCCCCACAAGAGCATGTCGTGCGCTGCCGCGCCTTCTGCCAGACGGGCGATATTGGCAGTGACCACCTGCTTCTGACGGTCAATCCCGCGTAGCAGCGTAAGCGCAGGCGCTTCGATTTGTGTCACCGGGCGAGCACTCGCACCGTTCCAGACATAGGCTGGTGCGTCCTGCCAACTGACATCGTCAGGCGTCGCGGGAACGAGCTTTTCCAGCGCAGCTGCAATCCGCGCGAGTAGTTCGGCTTGGTTTTCCATCGAGCTATTCCCTATAGGCGCGCGTGATGAGCAGCAAGACGCCAACCATTCCGGCTGATGTCGATGGCATTGCCCGCGCCGCGCAAGTGCTGCGCGATGGCGGGCTTGTGGCTGTGCCTACGGAGACCGTTTACGGATTGGCAGCGCGGGCAGATCGTGCCGAGGCGGTGGCGAAAATCTATCAGGCCAAGGGTCGTCCCGACTTCAATCCGCTGATCGTCCATGTGCGCGATCTGGACCATGCGCGCCAATTCGGGCTGTTTTCCGATGCCGCCGCCGCCCCTGCGACGGCAATCTGGCCCGGCCCGCTGACCATGGTGGTGCCGCTGCGGCAGGATGCAGGTCTTGCTCCTGCTGTCACCGCCGGATTGCCAACGATAGCCCTGCGCGCGCCCGCGCACCCCGCCATGCGCGGGCTATTAAGCCGGGTGGA
>DFBR01000129.1:8085-23419 GCA_002367375.1 Erythrobacter sp. UBA3075
TCGTCCTCGATGGCGGCGCGACGTCAGGTGGGATTGAATCCACCATCCTTGCAGTGCGCGACGATGGGCGGTGGGAAGAATTGCGGCCTGGGCCCGTGGATCTGGACGTGCTGCACGGCCGTCACTTCGGCCAACCCATGCCCGCTCCGCCAGCGCAGGGTGCGGTGGAAGCGCCGGGTCAGCTAAGCCGCCACTATGCGCCGGGAAAGCCGGTGCGTCTCAATGCGTTCGAAGCGAAAAGCGACGAATTCTTGATAGGTTTCGGCGGTATTCCCGGCGATTGTAGCTTGTCGGAAGCAGGCGATCTCACAACGGCGGCATCGCGGCTGTATGATTGCCTGCATCAGGCCGCTGCCTCAGCCAAACCCCGCGTAGCCATCGCGCCGGTCCCGGGCGACGGTATCGGGGCAGCGATCAACGACCGACTGGAGCGCGCTGCGGCGGCTTAGTCGTCCTCTGTTGGTTCTACGGGGATGGTGGGGATCAGCTCGTCCATCTCCTGGCGCACGGCCACGGCCTCGCGGCAGGCATCGTCGTCGCCTTCGACGCATTCTTGCTCCAGCTCAGCATAGTCGCGCTGGAGTTCGCCCAAGCGTTCCTCACGCTCACGGATTTCGCGCCCGCGCTCCCGGTCAGCCTCATCTTGGCTGGTAGTGGCCCAGTCGGCGACCTTCCCGGCGGCCCGCACCGGAGCGGTGGCGACATCGACCAGCGTGCTGGCAACGCAGCCGCCAAGGCTGAGTGCGAGAACGGGAGCGGATAACAAGGTAATGCGCGACATTCGGTTTTCCTGCACCAGACAAAGGGGCTGGCGGATCATCTCCGCCAGCCCCTTTGTGGCTGTGTCACGCTGTCGCGGCAATGAGTTTTAGGCGAGCCGTGGTGATTTACTCTTCCGCCGTATCGCCGTCATCGTCTTCGGGTTCTGCCGGCGCCTCTTCGCAGATCAAGCGGCCTGACCCGACCGAGTTCAGCGTGCAAGTGGCCGAACCGGTTACGCGGATATCGCCCGAACCGGCGATGCGCGCCTCGACATTGCCATCAGAGGCGAAGGTCGCATTACCTGAACCACCAACACTGATTTCGGCATCGCCAACCTGTAAATCCGCCATATCTGCGGTCCCGCTTCCACCGATCGCAAGCTCGAGATTATCGACTTCGCCAGATATTTCAGTGCGACCGCTGCCGCCTAGCGCGACTTCCAAGCGCCCGCCATCAAGGCCGGTTGCGATAATTTGCCCTGATCCGCCGATTGCTATTTCTGGGTCACCGCTCATGGCATCGGTCGTAATCTGGCCTGAGCCACCCACTGCAAGGCTGGTGGGCGCGGGCATGGTGATGTTCACAGTCGCTTGACCGCCATCATCCGATTCACGCCCAATGGAGAGGGTGTCTTCGTCCAGATCGAACCGCATGGCCTCCTGCGCTTCTTCACTGCCTTCAATGTCGATGGTAAAGGTGTCTCCACTCGTGATGACAACCAGATCAGAACCACCCAGCGCCACGCCGCTCGGCGCGGGTCCGCTAGTGTCGAGCTCTGCCAGTGGCACGCCATCTACGCTGTTTATGCCGCAACCAGACAGTGCTGTCGCTGCCGCCAGTGCCGCTACCGGGGCCATTTTCCGGAAAATCTGTTCAAGGCGCATTCGTATCCTCCATCCCTGTGTGTTAGGCCAACAATACACAATGGCTGTCAATGATGCAAAGTTGCCGGTCGATTGGCTTCGCCGTTTGGTGGAAGGTATGGCGCATGAAAAAGGGCCGCTCACTTGGCGTGAGCGACCCTTCAATCAGTTTGAGACCTCGTTGAAACGCGATCAATCTTCGTCGTCAGTCTCGTAATATTGCGGCGCATGCTCTTTCAGCACGTCGAGAATCTTGGTGAGCGCAGTCGGCTCATCGGTCTTCTCCATCGCTGCAAGTTCACGCGCGAGGCGGCTGGAGGCAGCTTCGAAGATCTGCCGTTCGGAATAGCTCTGTTCGGGCTGGTCTTCAGGACGGAACAAATCGCGCGTCACTTCGGCAATTGATACCAGATCGCCCGAATTGATCTTCGCTTCATATTCCTGCGCCCGGCGGCTCCACATGGTCCGCTTGACCTTGGGCTTGCCTTTCAGCGTTTCCATCGCTTCCTTCAGGGTCTTGTCGCTGGAAAGCTTGCGCATCCCGATGCTTTCGACCTTGTTGGTGGGAACGCGCAGCGTCATCCGCTCTTTTTCAAAGCGGAGCACGTATAGCTCCAGCTGCATTCCGGCGATTTCTTCATTCTGCAATTCGATTACGCGGCCCACACCATGCTTGGGGTAAACAACGTAATCACCGACTTCAAAAGCGGTCGCATTCGCGGCCATATGCATTCCTTTCGCTTGCAGACCCAACTCGCGGCGATACAAAATCCCCTCCGCCGACTGGCAGCGGCTGGTGAATTTTCAATGTCGCTTGATGCGGTGGTCTGCCTTCCTAATCCGCCTGTCGCCCCGGTCAGGGGCTGACAACACGGTAAGTATATAACAGATTCGCGAAATAAATTCCAGTCCGCGCCATTGTATGGCTAAACCGGGCGACGGCGCGGCAAGGTTGGATCAGATTTCGGAGCCCACGGAAGGGGTGGCGATCAGTCGCCTTCGCCGGGCTCTTCAGAGAAGAATTTCTCGAACTTGCCTTCTTCATCCTTGTGCTCGTCCGCATCTTCGGGCGGATCTTTCTTCTCGGTGATGTTGGGCCATTCGGCGGAGAATTTGGTGTTCAGCTCCAGCCATTTTTCCTGGCCATCTTCGGTATCGGGCAGAATTGCTTCGGCCGGGCATTCCGGCTCGCACACGCCGCAATCGATACATTCGGACGGATTGATGACGAGCATGTTCTCGCCCTCGTAGAAACAGTCCACCGGGCAGACTTCGACGCAGTCGGTATATTTGCATTTGATGCAGGCGTCGGTGACGACATAAGTCATGGGTGCACTGGTCCTTTTCGTTGCGCAGCTCTGCTATGGCGAAAGACGCGCGAGCGTCAAGAGTCCCGATTGACCACACGGTAATGCGATTGCGTTTCGGCGGCTGGTCCGCGCCGTTCTGGCAGCGTCTCGATCGCGATGATCTGGACGCCGTGCCCGATGGGCAAGGTGAGCACATCGCCTGCGGCAATCGCATGGTCTATTCGCACGACCCGCTCGCTATTGCAGCGGATATGGCCCTCATCGATCCAGCGCTGGGCGACGGCACGGCTTTTGGCAAAGCGCAGGCGGCACAGCAGCAGGTCGAGCCGCATTCTAGCCCTTCAGCAAATCCGCAAGGCCAGCAAGCGCCTTTCCGGTTGCGGGCTGATTCGAAGCAGGTGGCTTGCCGCGCCTGTCGCCGAAGCCTTTGTGCGAACCTTTGCCGGACCGCTTATCTGGCCGCTTTTTGTCTGGCTTGCCCTTGGCTCCGCTACGCTCGGGCCTCCGCTTCTGCATCGAATCCTTGCGCGGGGCGCGCCATGCCCATGGCACGGGACGCGGCGGGCCGTATGCGCCCTCAGCAAGCTCTAACGGTTGTCCCTGACGAAAACCTGCATCCTTCATCAGGCTGCGAAAACCCTCCGGCGAAAGGCCCATGCTGGTGGCGAGCGCCATATCGACCGGAAAGCCGCGCGCTCCCTCATCTCGCGCGTTAGCCGATTTGGCGCGCTGTTCATGCGCGGCGCGGAAAAGCTTTTCCGCCATGTCGATACGGATCGCCTGCTTGCCAGCGCGGCGATAGCCTGCGGGCAGGTGTTGGCTGCCGTCGATCACCGCCTCCATCGCTTCGCGCACATCGCGGCGATCCACGCCGAGCGCGCGCAACAAGCGGCGCGGGGCGGGTTTGAGCAGGGCGGGCATATAGACATCGAGCGAACCGATGGTGACGCCAAGGCGGCGCAGGAACGGGCGCTTTTCCTTGGGAACATGCGCCAGGCCAGCGTCTTCACGCCGCACCATTCCGCCGCGATCTGCCAGCGTCAGCAACAGAGCGCGCACTTCGGTGCCTGCCTCGGGATCATTCGCCGCCTCTTGCAGGGCCTGCAATGGCGCGAGCGGTGCCAGGTTCTGTTCGAGCCAGACTTGCAACGCCTCTTCCAGCCGCGAACGGTGCGCCGGATCCATCTGGCCCAGCTCCTTGGCGATCACGATGCGCGGTGCGGCTGCAAACTTGCTCTTTTCGAGCGTAGCGACTTTCTGCTCTCCGCGCATGAGCTGGCCGTCAGCGATCTGCAATTCACCCAATTCCTCGCCGATAAGTTTGTTCGCCTTGGCGGCCAGCAGCGCAGGCATGTGCTTTTCAGCCGCAGCCAGCATCAGCTTGCGGTCCTCAGAGCTGGCGGTGTCGTCCACCACGAAGCGGAATCCTTCGAGATGGCCGATAGGCTGTCCCTCGACGGTGACCCGTCCATCATCTTCCAATTGTACGCGCAAGAGCCCTGCATCCTTTCCCATTCCGCGCATCAATACAGCGGTTCTTCGATTGACGAAACGTTCGGTGAGTTTTTGGTGAAGCGCGTCGGACAATTTGGCCTCGGCTGCGCGGGCGCGGGCAGCCATTTCGTCGCGTGCCAGCACCCAGTCGGGCCGCTGGCAAATATAGGCCCAGCTGCGCACTGCCGACAATCTGCCCTGCAAAGTGTCGATGTCGCCTGCGATATTGTTCAATTCGCCGATCCGCGCCGCAACAAAGTCTGCGCCAATGTGCCCTGCGCGCAAATCGGCCCACAGGCGGGCGACGAAGCGTGCATGGCCTTCGGGGCCGAGCTGGCGGAAATCAGGCAATTGGCATGCTTGCCAGAAACGCTCGACCTGCGCGGGCGTCGTGACGCCATCGATCACTTCGGCCTGTTCGGACAAGCGCTTGAGCACGGCCATGTCGATCGCCTCGGGCGCAGGGGCGAGACCTTCTGTGCGCGGCGAGGCTTCCAGATCCGAGATGAGCAAATCCAGCGTATCGAAGCGCGGCTCCGGTTCACGCCAGAACAGCTTGGTGATCGGTGCAAAACGGTGCTGCTCGATGGCCAAAAGCTCTTCTTCGCTGAATTCGAGCGGTGCTCCATTCCGACCCCTGCCTCCCCCGGACATGGTTCCGAATGTGCCATCGGTTTGATGCCGCCCTGCGCGCCCCGCAATCTGTGCCATTTCTGCGGGAGTGAGCCGCCGCTGGCGCGCGCCATCGAATTTCGACAGCGCCGCAAAGGCAACGTGATGGACATCGAGGTTCAGCCCCATGCCTATGGCATCGGTAGCAACGATGTAATCAACTTCGCCCGATTGGAACAAGTCGACTTGGGCGTTGCGGGTTTGCGGAGAAAGCGCGCCCATCACCACAGCAGCCCCGCCGCGAAACCGCCGCAGCAACTCAGCCACTTGATAGACCTGCTCTATCGAGAAGGCGACGATGGCGCTGCGCGGGGGCAGGCGTGACAGCTTGGTCGATCCGGCATGGCTCAGCGTGGAAAAGCGCGGGCGCTCCTCCACTTGCGCTTCCGGGACCAATTTGCGCACCAATGGCTCCAACGTGGCTGAACCCAGCAGCATGGTTTCGTCGCGACCGCGCGCATTGAGCAGGCGGTCGGTGAAAATATGTCCGCGCTCCCGGTCAGCGGCAAGCTGAGCTTCGTCCAGCGCGACAAAGGCCTTGCCGCCGCCATCTGACGGCATGGCTTCGGCGGTGCAGAGGAAATAGCGTGCGCCCTGCGGTTCGATTCGCTCTTCGCCAGTGATCAGCGCGCAGGCTGCCTCGCCCTTGATCGCGCAGACCTTGTCATAAACTTCGCGCGCCAGCAGCCGCAGCGGGAAACCGATGGCGCCCGAGGAATGGCCGCACATCCGCTCAATCGCGAGATGCGTCTTGCCAGTGTTGGTCGGGCCAAGAACGGCGCGGATATGGCTTTGGTCAGACTGGGCAGAAGGAGGGAACGTCACGATAAGCGAATCATGGCCATCCGTGCCCCGATGCGCAACCGCTGGGGCCCTCCGCGCAGTTTGTCGCGCGCCAGACTCGGTTGGTCGATGTTAAAGCGAAATTAACTTTGTATCGCCAGTTTTACAGGCAATCACGCAGGCCGGGATTGGGTCGCGCCGTCACATCTGTTTGCCAAGGGTGTCGTGCGACCGCGAAGGAGAGCACGTTTGTTCAAGGATCACGAAGGCGAACCGCAGAAGTCGGAAGGCGATTATCCGCCTGCCGAGCTGACGCTTGCCCAAGTCATGGACGACGAAAAACTTCCTGCATCAGAGCTGCGCTCGCGGCGACGGATTGCGCGCATGTCGTCGCTCTCCAGTCGTTATGGCGAATGGCGAACACGCGCCTCTTCCAAACTTGCCGAGCTCGACCTTGCGCCAAACTTGGCAGATGACATCGGTTCGCGCAGATGGCTGCGCGGTGTGGTGACACTTGTTGGCCTGTCAGTTGTGGCAGTGGCAGCATGGCCCGGATTTTCTGCGGTGGAAGCCGCACCCGCTATGCAAATTGACGATTCCGTGCGCGATGAATTCCGCAGCCAGATGATCATGCCGCTTGCGCTTGGCGCTGATAGCGGACGTAGCATGGGCGCGACTTTTGCCGTGGCCGATCTCGACAGTGCGCCGGAACGCCCGCGGCTCGACCTGGTGGCGACCCTGGCGCAAGGCGACGGCTTTGACCGGATGTTGCGCCGTGCCGGTGTCGGCGCTGAGGAAGCGCGTATGATTGCCAGCATGGTCGGTGAGGCGATCCCGCTGGACGACATCGAATCCGGAACGCAAATTGATATTACGCTGGGCCGCCGCGCTTCGTCCGATGTGCCGCGCCCCGTTGATGCGCTGTCTTTCCGCGCCCGTTTCGACATGCAATTGGCAGTTGAGCGGCGCGATGGCGATCTGGTGCTCGATCCGCGCCCGATCATGGTCGATGCCACGCCATTGCGCGTGCGCGGCACGGTGGGCGATAGCCTTTACCGTTCGGCCCGCGCGGTCGGCGCTCCGCCAAGCGCGGTGCAGGAATATTTGCGCACTATCGGGCAAGAGATCAATCTTGACCGCGATATCAGCGCCGGCGACGAATTCGACATGATCATTGATTATCGCCGCGCCGCAACGGGTGAAATCGAAGTGGGCGATTTGCTGTATGCGGCTGTCATCCGTGATGACCGGCCACGGCTGCAGCTCATGCGCTTCGGGCGCGAAGGGCATTTTTTCAGCGCGGCAGGCGAAGGCGCGCGGCGTGAAGGCCTGGTCCGGCCCGTGCCGGGAGCGATCTCTTCACGCTACGGAATGCGCCGCCACCCGATCCTGGGCTACCGCCGGATGCACTCGGGCCTCGATTTCCGCGCTCGGCACGGCACGCCGATTTACGCTGCCACAGATGGCACAGTGAATTTTTCAGGGCGCAATGGCGGCTATGGCAATTTCGTCCGCATCCGCCATGGCGGGGGTCTGTCGACGGGCTATGCCCATATGAGCCGCATTGCCGTGCGCAATGGCCAGAGTGTCGAGCGCGGGCAGGTGATCGGTTATGTCGGCTCCACTGGCCTCTCCACCGGGCCGCATCTGCATTATGAAATGTATCGCAATGGGCAGAAGATTGACCCGTCCAGCGTCCAATTCGTCACCCGCGCACAGCTATCGCGCGACCAGCTGACCAATTTTCGCGAGCAACTCTTGCGGCTGCAAATGGTTGAGGCGGGCGCCGCGCTTTCCGAATTACCGCCTGATCCAGGCATGAGTGAAGAGCCGGTCCGCGAAATTGACCGGATCGAGAACCGCCAACGCGTCGACTGAACGCAAACATTCTCCCGCATTGCTCGATTCGCGCTTTTCCGGCAGGACCCTCCACCATGAACAGAAGCTACCCCAACACGCGGTTACGGCGCACTCGGGCCAGTGCCTGGAGCCGCGCCATGGTGCGCGAAACTGTGCTGACCCCCGCAGATTTGATCTGGCCACTATTCGTGACCGAAGGCGAAGGCGTCGAAGAGCCCGTCGCCAGCCTGCCCGGTGTTTCCCGCTGGTCGGTTGACGCCATTGCGGCACGCGCGAAAGAGGCTGTGGATCTTGGCATTCCGTGCATCGCGCTATTTCCCAATACGCAGGACGGCCTGCGCAGCGATGACGGGGCCGAAGCGCTTAATCCCGACAACCTCATGTGCCGTGCAATCAAGGCAGTGAAAGACGCTTGCGGCAATGATATCGGCGTGCTGACCGATGTCGCGCTCGATCCCTACACGACGCATGGGCAGGACGGGTTGGTGAATGACGCCGACTATGTCGTGAATGACGATACCGTCGCCGTGCTGGTCGATCAGGCGATAAATCAGGCCGAAGCGGGCGCAGATATTATCGCTCCGTCAGACATGATGGATGGCCGCGTCCACGCGATCCGTATGGCATTGGAAATGGGCGGGCATCACAATGTCCAGATCATGGCCTATGCCGCCAAATTTGCCTCGGCCTTCTACGGCCCTTTCCGCGATGCTGTCGGGAGCGGCGACAGGCTGGTGGGCGACAAGAAGACCTATCAGATGGACCCGGCCAACGGCGATGAAGCACTGGCTGAGATTGCCCTCGATATTGCCGAAGGCGCGGACAGTGTGATGGTGAAGCCGGGGCTGGCCTATCTCGACATTATCTGGCGAGCGAAACAGCGTTTTCACGTGCCCGTCTATGCCTATCAGGTGAGCGGCGAATATGCGCTGATCGAGGCGGGCGCGGCAGTCGGGGCAGGAGACCGCGATGCGCTGCTGATGGAAAAGCTGATCGCTTTCAAGCGCGCGGGATGCAGCGGCATTCTGACTTATCATGCTCCGCTTGCGGCACGATTGCTCAATGGCTGATTTCCGATTTGAGTCAGATCGTCTGGTTCTGCGCGACTGGCGCACCGACGATTGGGCCGAGCAATGGCGTGTTACCAATACGCCTGCGGTCATGCGTTGGCTTGGTGGGTCGTTGGATGAAGACGGGCGAGCGAAACAGATTGCGCGGATAGAAAATTGCAATATTGCCAATGGCTTCTGCTTCTGGGTGGTCGAGCGCAAGGCCGATGCCGGGCATCTCTCGGGCGAAATGCTCGGTATGTGTGGTCTCAAGCGCGCTGATGCACCCGCAAGCTCGGTAACCGGCACCATGGAAGTGGGTTGGCGATTGCGCGAGGATGCCTGGGGCCATGGCTATGCCAAGGAAGCGGCAATCGCGGCACTGGACCTCGCCTTCAACCGCTTTGGCGCTGATGAAGTTGTCGCCCTGACGGTAGATGGCAATGCCCCGAGCTGGGGCCTGATGAAAAGATTGGGAATGCAGCGCCGCATTGACCTTGATTATACCGATTCGCGTTATGGCGAGGATCTGAACCCGACAATCGTCTATTCCACCACTGCGGAGCAATGGGGGCAATGCGCCAATGACTGAAACACATGCCACAGGCGGACATCCGCGCCGCTGGCTCTTCACACTGACCATTCTGGCAGGCAGTTTCCTGCTGTTTCTTGTGCAGCCGATGGTTGCGCGCATGGCTCTGCCAAGGCTGGGCGGCGCGCCCAATGTCTGGAACAGCGCCATGCTGGTGTATCAGGCGCTGCTGCTGGGCGGATATGCCTATGCGCACTGGATCGGTCGTTTCTCGCTCGCGCGGCAGGGAATGATCCATATCGCCGTGCTGTTGCTGGGCGGCTTGACCTTGCCGCTGGCGCTGGCCGAAATTGCCCCGCCCGCGCCGGGTTGGGAAGCCCTGTGGGTGCCATGGCTGTTCATGCTGACCGTCGGTCCGGCATTCTTCGCCATTTCCGCGCAAGCCCCGCTTATCCAGCGCTGGTTCGCTGCGCATCCGGGTGCGGGAAACCCCTATCCGCTTTACGCCGCGAGCAATCTGGGCAGTTTTGCCGGATTGCTGACCTATCCGCTGCTGGCAGAGCCGCTGCTCTCGATTGGCTCGCAAAGTCTCTACTGGGCGTTTGGTTATGGGCTGCTGATCGTGCTCGTGATTACCGCCGTGATGGCCCGTCGCGGGCTTGCGACGCCGCGCGAAGTGGCACAGCAAAATGACGACACGCCGGCCCATCGCAGCGGGTGGAAAACGGTGCTTTTGTGGCTTGCCCTGTCAGCGGTGCCTTCGGGCCTGATGCTCTCGACCACGACATTCCTTACCACCGATATCATGGCGATGCCGCTGTTGTGGGTGATCCCGCTGGGGCTGTATCTGCTGAGCTTCTCTATCGCTTTTGCCGAAAAGCGTGTGATTGCGGGCGTGTTCGTGTTCCTCGCGCCGGTGGTATTGCTGGTCGATGGTTCGATCTCGATGTTCTCGGCTGGCCGCGCGGACCTGCTTGCCGCTGTGGCGAGTGTCGTCCTGTTGTTCGTAACTGCGGTTGCCCTGCACTCGCGTCTGTATGAGAAACGCCCGCCGGCAAACGAGTTGACGCGCTTCTACCTCGTGATGTCCGCTGGCGGCGCATTGGGCGGATTGTTCACCGCATTGATCGCGCCCGTGCTGTTCGACTGGACGTGGGAGCATCCGCTGCTGATTTTGGCTGCGGCGGCCCTGTTGCCGCTCGGCCCTTGGAAACGCCTGATCGGAGACAGGTTCAGCAATCCGCGCATGGCGTTGATCTTGCTGGCCGCGACATTGCTGATCGTGTTCAATGCCGCGCTCGGAGTCTTCGCATCCACATTGGCGCATTCGCAGCTAACCGCGCTGCAATGGGCAGCACTCCTGGGCGTATTGTTCCTGGCAGTGGTGCTGGCCGCCCGGCGCTGGTCCTTCGTGCTGGCTTGCGCGGCGCTCCTGCTGTCGCTGGGCGGCATCTCCAATTTGAAAACGAGCTTTGAGGGGGACCGCGAGCGCAGCTATTTCGGGATTTACTCGCTGCGTGAGGAACCCGATGGCGACCGCCTGCTGATGCACGGCACCACGATCCACGGTGTCCAGCGTGCCGGTGATGAAGCGGCTGAGGAGCCGACCGCCTATTATGGGCGCAATTCAGGTGTTGGCCGTTCGCTATTGCAGGCCAATGCCATGTTCGGGGCGGGCGCACGGATCGGCGTGGTCGGTCTCGGCGTCGGCACGCTCGCTTGTTACCGCGAGGAGGGGCAGGACTGGACCTTCTTCGAGATCGACCCCGAGGTGCTGCATTATTCGGATCGCGGCGAATTCACCTATCTTTCCCGCTGCGCACCAGACAGCCCGGTAGTGATCGGTGATGCGCGGCTGGAACTGAAGGAAATGGCAGCGGATCGTTTCGACATTCTGGTGATTGACGCGTTCAGCTCGGATGCCATTCCGCTCCACCTGCTTACGGCAGAGGCGATGGACATTTACCTGCGCTCGTTGAGCGAGGATGGCCTGCTGGTGATGCATATCTCCAACAATTACATCCATCTTGAGCCGGTCATTTCGCAATTGGCAATTTCGCGCGGGCTTACCGCGCGGCTGCGTGCGGATGGTGAGCAGCAGGATGCGGAGCTGTTTGCTTCGACCTGGGTGGCGCTGGCGCGCGACCCGGACCGTCTTGCCGCGCTTGAAGCTGAAGGCGGCTGGCGCGAGCTGGAGGAGCCGGAAGGTCCTGTGTGGACTGACGATTACGCCTCGATCCTGCCCTATCTTGTATGGGGGAACTTCCTGTGATCGAGGCGATTGGCAGAGATGAGCGCTTTCCCGGTGCGACGATCATGGAATTTGAGGGGAAAGTCCCGCAAATCCACGAAAGCGCCTTTGTTGCCCCGGGCGCGCGGATCATTGGCGATGTAACAATCGGTCCCGAAGCGAGCGTCTGGTACAATTGCGTATTGCGCGGCGACATTCACAAGATCGTGGTGGGCGCACGCAGCAATGTGCAGGACGGCAGCGTCTTCCACGTCGAAGGCCCGCGCCCTGATACCGATGGCCAGCCGACAATCGTCGGAGAGGATTGTGTCATCGGACACATGGCAGTCGTCCACGGTTGCCAGCTGGCGGATCGCGCATTTATTGGCATGGGCGCGGTCGCGATGGATGGCTCGCGCATTGCCGAAGGCGGGATGCTGGGGGCGGGCGCTTTGCTCAGCCCCGGCAAGAAAATCGGTGAAGGCGAAATCTGGATTGGTCGCCCGGCGAAATACTATCGCACGCAGGACGAAGCGCAGATCGCCAAGATCAAGTTCCAGACGCGGCGCTATTGCGATCTGGCGCAGAAGCATTTGGCCCAAATCACAGGCTGAGTTGCGCGGCGCAACTTCCCGAAACTGCAAGAGTCGAAAGCGCCCGCGTTCAGCCACCCGAGCGAACTGAGCGACGCTCGATCAGCAACGCCGAGAGCAGCAGGCCAGAGCAAATGGCAACCGCTATCCATGGTGTGCTGGCTCTGTAATAGGAAAATGACAAAGCTCCACTTACAGCTCCCGCAGCAAGTCCGACCCACAGGCCAATCGCGCTAAATCTTCCTTCTTCGCTGTTCCCCAACAAACGTGCCGCTAGCCCTTGGCCAAAACGCACCAAAGCGCCAGTCATATACGTAACTCCGACTTTGACCTCACCATCGCGTCGAAAGACGTTGTTGATCGCACCCATCGCTATCACCGCCGCGCCAATGAAGCCGGTCTGCCAGAATTGGTCGAGCACAGCCGCAACAAACAAGAGGCAAAAGGCAAGTGACAATACCGCCGTCTTTCGCCAGCGCCCGCCCCATTCAGAGAACAATGCGCCCAACACAACGCCCAGAACGAAACCGCTGACCAGGCCGGCAGGCATGAGCGCGGCGTCGAAATCGTTTGAAAGATCTATACCAAGTCGCGTCGTATTTCCTGACATGAATGAAGCGAAATATCCGCCTGCAGACAGAAATCCTGCGGCATCGACGAACCCTGCCAAGGCTGCGAGACCGATGGCCAAATATTTTCGTGGTTGATCAAGACTAATCACAAGCGCGGCAATGCAACGCTCTTAGCTTGGTTTCAATCTCGAATTAGCGCTCGCAGGACCACGATCCGGCCTGNNGCCTGTCTCATGGATGGGCCTGTCCCAGCGGATGCGCCCGCTCCCGCTCATGCCGGCAAGGCTATTGCGCTTCACGCGCTTGCGCGATGGCTTCATCATACATCAGGATCTGATTGCGCGGATCAATCTGGACATGCGCATTGCTGCGCGGGAGTGTGATTTCGCCAGTGCCGCCGGGCATCTCGATTTTTTGCGCGAAGCCATCAACCTCCACTTCAACAGGCATTTCGAAAGCGAGATCGGAAGGCGTTTCCCAGCGCAATTGCATCGTCTCACCATCACGCGTGGTGATGAGGCGCGGCAGCGCAGCTTGGTAGAAATAGGCATCGAAAAACCAGTTCAAATCCTCGCCGCTCATTTCCTCAAGAAGCACGCGGTAATCGTCTGTTGTGCGCGAAACGGGCGCGATCTCACCCGGCACGGGATTGTCTGTGCCATAGGTGAGTCTGGCCAAAGAAGTGAACGTCACGTCTTCGCCCACCAGATAGCGCATTGTGTGCATAATCCATGCGCCCTTGGCATAAATATCGATGCCCCAGCCAGCCTCGCGGTCGTTGTAATCGGGCAGAGTGCCTTCCGGCGGGACGAGCGGCACGCGGCTCACTATCATCTGGCGTTGGCGCCACATTTCGGAGGCATAGAACATCTCGCCGCGTGACCAGCCGAGATATAGTGGCTGCATCCATGTGCCGATGCCTTCATGCAGCCACATGTGGTTGATGCTGGCATGGGTCAGCTGGTTGGCGAACCATTCATGCGCGAATTCATGCGCCAGCAGCCAGTCATAGCCCAAGGCGCTGGGCCGGAAGCGGTTGCCATAGGCGTTGATGGTCTGGTGCTCCATGCCCAGATGCGGCGTTTCGGCAATGCCCGCTTTCTCATCGCCAAAGGGGTATGGGCCGATGGTCGTTTCAAAGAAATCGAGATAGCTCGCCATTTCTGCATTCAGACGGCGGGCATCCTTGTTGTTGCCGGGCAGGTGCCAGAACTGGATCGGGATGGTATTGCCATAGCGGCTTTCATACAGGCGCTCGGTCAGCTCATACGGCCCGATTTGCAGCGAGATTCCGTAATTGCTTGGGTCGCGCGCCACCCAATGGAATGTCGTCGTGTCGTCGCCATTCTCGATGGTTTCAACCAGCGCCCCATTGCCTGCTGCGATCAGGCCATCCGGGACAGTCACGAGCGTGTCCATCACAGCAATGCGGCTGGAGGAGTGGTCGATGCACGGCCAGAACATGTCGCACCCTTCGCCCTGCACGGCTGTCGCGATCCATGGCTCGCCATCGGGCGTGCGATCCCAGACGAATCCGCCTTCCCAAGGCGCGTTGAGAGCGACATGTGGACGGCCGCCATAGGCGATGCGGACGCGTAGGCTTTCGCCTGCTGATACCGGTTCGGGCAGGGAGATGGTCAGCAAGCCGTCAGGGTTTTGCCAGCTATTTTCGTCCAACGTTTCATCATCCACGATGATCGATCGGATGGTGAAACGCGGATCAAGGTCGAATGCCAATTCGGCCAACGCCTCGTCCACGCTGACGATGTAGATCCCGTCACCTTCGATGCGGCGTTCGTCAGGATGGATGCCGATTGCAAGCGTCACGCTGTCGAGGGTCATAGCCGCACGCGGACCATCGAGCGGTAAGTCGGTCTGGCCGGTTCGCTCTGCCAGTGGTGGTGCGAATTGCGCGCCGGCGGTTGCGGGAAGGGCGAGCGCAGCTGCCGACAGGGACAGCGCAAGGATGCGTGGCGTCATGACGCAAGCCTAACCCGCTGCGCGCCATCCGCCTAGCCCTTAGCTGACACGCTTAGCTGTCCTTGCCGTCCTTGCCGCCGTCTTCGCCGCTGTCGTCACCCTTGTCCGATGCCGGTGCTTCCGGCTTCTTCTTGGGTGCGGATTTCTTCGCTGCGGGCTTGCGCTTCGGCTTGGCCTTGCCCTTGGGCGGTGCAGGCGTGAGTTCGAAAGCGAGTTTCTCGTCCTTCACGCTCACATGCACTTCGCCGCCACTGGCAAGTTTGCCGAACAGCAATTCCTCGGCGAGCGGTTGTTTGACCTTCTCCTGAATCAAGCGCGACATTGGGCGCGCACCCATCAGTCTGTCATAACCGCGCTTGCCCAACCATTCGCGCGCATCGCCATCGAACTGGATGTGCACGTTCTGATCAGCCAGCTGCAATTCGAGCTGGAGGATGAACTTGTCGACCACGCGGCTGACAGTGTCCGTACCGAGGTAGGCAAAAGGCACAATCGCATCGAGACGGTTGCGGAATTCCGGCGTGAACATCTTCTTCACCGCTTCCTCGCTGGCCTCGGTCTTCTGGCCGGCGCCAAAACCGATGCCCTGCTTGGCTGCGTCGGATGCGCCTGCATTGGTCGTCATGATGAGAAC
>DFBR01000129.1:23536-24414 GCA_002367375.1 Erythrobacter sp. UBA3075
TCGATGGCGTCGGTCAGCAGGCCGCCCTGGTCATAGCCGACATAACCCGGAGGCGCGCCGATAAGGCGGGAGACGCTGTGGCGCTCCATATATTCGGACATGTCGAAGCGTTTCAGCTCAATACCCATGACGCTGGCGAGCTGGCGCGCGACTTCGGTCTTGCCGACGCCGGTGGGTCCACTGAATAGGAACGAGCCGATGGGCTTGTCCGGATCGCGCAAACCAGCACGGCTCAGCTTCATGGCGGTGGAAAGGCGATTAATCGCCTCATCCTGCCCGAAGACGACGCGCTTCAAATCCTTGTCGAGGCTGCCAAGCGCTTTCTTGTCGTCCTTGCTGACCGATTTGGGGGGAATCCGCGCCATGGTCGCCACGACCTTTTCGATCTCCTTGGCGGTAATCGTTTTGCGGCGACGGCTTGGCGGGACCAGCATCTGCATCGCGCCGACTTCATCAATCACGTCGATCGCTTTGTCGGGCAGCTTGCGGTCATTGATGTAACGCGCGCTCATTTCGACGGCGGTTTTCAGCGCGTCGGGTGTGTATTTGACCTTGTGATGCTCTTCAAAGGCGCTGCGCAGGCCTTTGAGGATTTTGATCGTGTCTTCAATGGTCGGCTCGTTCACGTCGATCTTTTGGAACCGGCGCAGCAGAGCGCGGTCCTTTTCGAAATGATTGCGGAATTCCTTGTAGGTGGTCGAGCCGATGCAGCGGATCGCCCCGCTGGAAAGCGCTGGCTTGAGCAGGTTGGATGCGTCCATGGCCCCGCCACTGGTCGCGCCGGCGCCGATCACTGTATGAATTTCATCAATAAAAAGAATGGCTTCGGGCATTTTTTCGAGTTCATTGACGACTTGTTTGAGCCGTTCCTCGAAGTC
>DFBR01000129.1:24500-32424 GCA_002367375.1 Erythrobacter sp. UBA3075
GGATCGCCGACATAGAGCGGGTTATTCTTCGAACGACGGCACAGAATTTGCACTGTCCGATCAACTTCCGGTCCGCGCCCGATCAGCGGATCAATCCGCCCATCGAGTGCCTTCTGATTGAGATTGACGCAGAACTGGTCGAGTGCCGAATCCTTCTTCTTCTCCGGCTTCTCGTCGCCGCGCACCTGACCATCGTCCTCGACACCATCGGGTGAGCGGTTTTCGACCTGACGGCCACCCTTACCGATGCCATGGCTGATAAAGCTGACCGCATCGAGACGGCTCATGTCCTGCTGCTGGAGGAAATAAACCGCGTAGGAATCGCGTTCGGAAAATAGCGCGACCAGCACATTGGCGCCGGTGACGGTGTCCTTGCCCGATGACTGGACATGCAGGATGGCGCGCTGGATCACCCGCTGGAACCCGGCGGTGGGCTGCGGATCGGCGTCTTCCTCAGTCTTGAGCGACTGGTATTCCTGATCGAGATACTGGCGGACAACGCCGGTCAGTTCTTCGGCATCGACACCGCAAGCGGCCATCACTTCGGCCGCATCGCTATCATCGACCAGCGCCAGCAGCAGATGCTCCAGAGTGGCATATTCATGGCTCCGGTCGATCGCGTGCTGGATCGCGTTGTGGAGCGTCTTTTCGAGGTTCTGTGCGAAACTTGGCATCAGGGTCCTTGGGTCTGGCTGTGCGAGCCGGGATTACGCGCCTTGTCGGCGTTTTGAAAATTTGCGCCTGCCGTAGTTAACATGGGCCTAACACCGCTTCTGAATAGGCGCTTAGGCATGACCTGCGCTGTGCGTATTGAAGATATGGTGCGCGGCGGCACCGATTTTAAGGGGTCCGAAGGGCCGTGGCGGCCCATCAATCTGTCTCTCGTGGCTGGAACAGCGCATCTGCGACCTTGCGATGATCGGCGGCTTTGGCGTGATGCGCCTTAACCCGGGCGATTTCGGCCTCAAGCAATTGGATGCGCGCCATCAATTCGTCTTGCGAATAACTGTCCAGCGCCTCGCCAGTCAGCAAGCTCGCGGCATCGGACCGCATACGGGGAAGGTCATCGTCTTCCATCACACCATCTTTCTTCTCGGGCAACATTCCCGCACGCCTGCTTGCTGTCAATGGTGCCCGGCACTAGGAATGTGAAAAGGGTGGGGTGGATACAGTGGGGAAACAGGCACAATCATGACCAGCGCAATGTCAGCGACGCAGGTTCCGGAGCAGATGACGGTCGCACAAATCAGTGCGCCGGGTGGACCCGAAGCGCTGCAAACCGACACGCGCGGCGTGCCGCAGCCGGGCCCCGGCGAGATTTTGATCAAAGTGAGCCATGCGGGCGTCAACCGCCCTGACTGCCTGCAACGACGCGGCGTTTATCCGCCGCCGCCGGGGGCGTCTGACGTGCCGGGTCTCGAAGTTTCTGGTGAAGTGGTGATGCTGGGTGATGGCGTCGATCCGGGCGAGCTGGGCAAGCGCATCTGCGCCTTGGTCGCGGGCGGGGGCTATGCCCAATATTGCATCGCGCGGCCCGAACACTGCCTGCCGGTGCCTGATGGCTTCGACATGGCCGAAGCGGCTGCTCTGCCGGAGACGCTGTTCACAGTGTGGCACAATGTCTTCCAGCGTGGCTACGCGCGCGACGGAGAAGTGCTGCTGGTGCATGGCGGCACCTCGGGCATCGGGACGACAGCGATTAAGCTGGCGAAGCTGTTCAGCCTTGACGTCATCGTCACCTGCGGATCGGACGATAAATGCGCCGCTGCTCAGCGGACGGGCGCCGATCATGCGATCAATTACAAGACAGAGGACTTTGCAGCGTGCGTGCTGGACATCACAAAGGGGCGCGGCTGCGACCTGATCCTCGACATGGTGGCGGGGGAGTACACGCAGCGCAATCTGGATTGCCTGGCTGAGGATGGCCGGTTGGTGGTGATCGCAGTGCAGGGCGGTATGCAGTCGGACATCAACATGATGAAGCTGATGGTGAAGCGCCACACCATGACCGGCTCCACCATGCGCGCGCGCAGCAATGTCTTCAAAGGACTGGTCGCGGATGAAATTTTCCGCGAAGTCTGGCCGCTGGTCGAACAAGGTGATCTGCGCCCGCAAATGGACCGCATTTTTCCACTCGCCGAGGCAGCACAGGCTCATGCGCGAATGGAAGCAGGCGAGCATATCGGCAAGATCGTGCTGGCCGTGACGCACGGCTGAAACGGCACTTGTCATTTCCCTTCCGGCACAAGTGCTTGCCCATCGGCGGCAAAGCGACTACATCCTGACCACGCAAGGCCGTCCCGCGAGGGGCGGCCCTTTTATTTCGGAGACATATTCGTGGCCGACCAGCCCAAACCCCTCATGCCCCACGCCACCGCCAGCTGGCTGGTGGACAACACCGCATTGAGCTTCACCCAGATCGCCGAGTTTTGCGGTCTGCACATTCTTGAAGTTCAGGCGATGGCCGATGATCTTGCCAGTTCCAAATACACCGGCCGCGATCCGGTCCATTCGGGCGAGCTGACACATCAGGAAATTGAGCGCGGACAGGCCGATTCTGAATATGCGCTGGTGATGCAGAAGGCTCCGGTCGATGTCAGCCGCACCAAGGGCCCGCGTTACACGCCGGTCAGCAAGCGGCAGGACAAGCCTGACGGCATCGCGTGGATCCTGCGCAACCACCCGGAAATCTCCGACGCGCAAATCGGCCGCTTAATCGGCACGACGCGCAACACGATCAATGCGATCCGTGAGCGGAGCCACTGGAACATCCAGAACATTCAGCCCAAAGACCCGGTAACGCTGGGCCTGTGTTCGCAGCGTGAGCTTGATATTGCAGTCGAAAAAGCTGCCAAGCGGGCCGCAGCGGCTGCTCCGGCAGAAGAAGCGCCCACGGAAGAAATCGAAGTGCCCGCAGCACCGGTCGATCCGCGCGGCGACAAGGAAAAGCTGATCGCTGAACTCCGCCAGGAGCGTGAGGAAGCGGCCAAGGCGGCGGTCGAAGCTGCTCAGGAAGCCGAGGCTGAAGCGTGGCTGGAAGCTAAACGCGAATCCGAAGCCAATCCCGCTCCCGAGCCGGGACCCGAAGACCTTTAAGCGGGCCTAAGACACACACAAAAGGGCGGCCCTATGCAGGCCGCCCTTTTTGTTTTCTCTGGTATTTTGTCAGGCGTTCGGTCGCCCAAACCTACCTGGCGAGCGACATCGTCGGCTCTGCGCTGCCTTTGGCCTCTGTGACCGGCTGGCTGGCAGCCTTGGTCTTTGCACCAAGTGGGGCAAAACGCCCGTCGACATTGGCGCCCTGCTCTATAGTCAGCGTTTCATAGCTGACGTCGCCATCAATCCGCGCACTTTTCAAAACGACGAGATCGCGGGCTTCGATCGTGCCGCTCACTTCGCCTGAAAGGCGCGCACTCTCGGCCTTGATCTGACCTTCTATGCGGCTGGCTTCGCCCTGCACCAGAGAGGCGCAGCTAATGTCGCCGATGACTTTGCCATCGACATGTAGATCGACTGTGGCCTCAATGTCACCGCGGATGGTCACGTCGGTACCAATCACCGAGAAGGTGCTGCTGCCATTAGCCATTGGACGCGTCGGCATTCTGGCCGGAGTCGGGCGCGAACTCTGCGCGGGCTTCTTCGAGAACATGGGGGGCTGTCTCCAGGAATGGCCGCGGGTTTACCGGGCGGCCATCGATACGCACTTCAAAATGCAGATGCGGGCCGGTCGAGCGGCCTGTGTTGCCGATCCCGCCGATCACTTCACCAGCGGCGATCTCCGTGCCGACCTGCGTGTTGAACCGCGACATGTGGGCATAGCGGGTGACCATGCCCGAACCGTGGCTGATCTCGACGACATTGCCATAGCCCGACTGAACGCCAACGAAGCTGACTGTGCCAGCAGCCGCAGCGTGGATCGGCGCGCCATGCGGGGCGCGGAAATCAAGGCCATTGTGCATTGCTGCGCCACCGGAAAACGGATCGCGGCGATAGCCGAAACCCGACGAGATTGAGTTGATGTCGGCCGGCATGACCTGCGGAATGACTTCCAGTCCGCGCTCCAGCGCGCTCATTCGAGCAAGGCTGAGCCCGAGGCGTTCAAAGCGGGGATCAAGCGATCCGTCGGCTTCGGAAAACAGCGCGTTGAATGGACCACCCATCGCGGTTTCATCATCGCTGATGACAACGCTGGGGTCGAGGCCCAGCGTCCGGATCGCTTCTTCGGCGCGGTCTGCACGGCGGTCAGCATAACGCGTCATACGCTCAACATAGGCGAGTTGTCGCGCTTCGATCAGGGCGAGACCTTCCGCTTCGGGAAAGACTTCGCGGATCATGCTAATCAATTCTGCGCTTTCGGCGGAGGAGTCAGTTACCGTATCACTTGCGTCGCCGGTTACGTCATCGGGCAGCAATTCGGCGAAGCCTTCGAGCAGTTCCTGACGCGCTTCGAGATCGGCAACTGTTTCGGCAATGTCGTCAGAATAAGCGGTGAAGCGTTCTTCAGACGATGCGATATGCGCTTCACGCTGCTGCAGCGATGCGCGCTCCGAACTGGCGCGGTACTGGCTGAAGGCGGCTCCGCCCACTGAACCGGCCCAGCCCAGAACAGCGACGAGCGCAAGGCCGGCGGCGACCATCTGCACCCGCGAAGTAATGGTGATAAATCGGACCTGACCCTGCGAGCGCATGAAAAACTCACGCTCCGGAAACCAGGCCCGTAGGCGATCCAAGAAACCGCCCGCGGTTGAATGTTGCAAAACGAACCCGTCCATCTTCTTTATGTTTGTAACCGTTGCCTTACCCGAGACGGCGCTGAGGTCGAGTCATTTGCGTTAACACTTGGGTCGAATCGAACGTGCGATGCGATGAATCGATGAGTCTTGTAAAATTTCCTCATATTCCACGGGAACCAAACCCCATATTGGCGATTCGCGACACGCCAGGAATCCCCGCTGACAGGCCCGTTGAGCAATGGTAAGGCGCGCCCATGAATGACATGAGCTCCGCTTCCGACAATCCCGAATCGCTTGTGGCCGACCTCGCCCAGAAGGGCCGCGTGGCGCAACGAAAGCTGGCGCGCGCAAGCGATGCGGAGAAATCCGCCGCGCTCAATGCCGCTGCCGCTGCCATTCGCGCTGCCGAGCCCGCGATCCTGGCCGCCAATGCAAAGGATGTCGCGGCGGGCGAGGCGAATGGCCTGTCGGGTGCCATGCTGGATCGGCTGAAACTTGATGCAGACCGGTTGGCGGGCATCGCCTCTGCCATCGACAATGTCGCTTCACTGCCTGATCCCGTGGGTGAAGAAATTGACCGCTCTACTGCGCCTGCGGGTATGACGCTGGTGCGGCGCCGCATTCCCATTGGCCTGATCGGCATCAT
The DNA here is from genome assembly GCA_002367375.1 of Erythrobacter sp. UBA3075. Lineage (GTDB taxonomy): Bacteria > Pseudomonadota > Alphaproteobacteria > Sphingomonadales > Sphingomonadaceae > Alteraurantiacibacter. The sequence continues at coordinate 29,880 of DFBR01000129.1, forward strand.
CTATGAAAGCCGCCCCAATGTGACGGCTGATGCTGCGGCCCTGTGCCTGCGGTCAGGCAATGCTGCGCTGCTGCGCGGTGGTAGCGAGGCGGTGCATTCCAACCGCGCACTCCACGCTGCCTTTGCTGAAGGCGTGGCCAGCGCAGGGCTTCCCGCAGAAGCAATTCAACTGCTACCAACGCAGGACCGCGAGGCTGTCGGCGCGATGCTGAAAGCTGCGGGTTTGATCGACATGATCGTGCCGCGTGGAGGCAAGGGGCTGGTTGCGCGGGTGCAGGCCGATGCGCGCGTGCCGGTGCTCGCGCATCTCGATGGTATCTGCCACACTTATGTCCATGCGGCTGCCGATCCAGCGATGGCCGAGGCAATTGCGCTCAATGCCAAGATGCGACGCACAGGTATTTGCGGCGCGATGGAAACGCTGCTGATCGACGCTGCTTTCCCCGCCACGCAGACAGTGGTGGCCGCGCTGCTCAATGCTGGATGCGCCTTGCGCGGCAATGTTCGCGCCTGCGCCGTTGATTCGCGCATAACGCCAGCCAGCGATGAGGACTGGGACACCGAATATCTTGAAGCGACACTATCGGTCGCGATCGTCGACGGACTGGATGCAGCCATGGACCACATTGCGGCCCACTCCTCCGGCCATACTGACGCGATAATTTCTGGCGATGCGGCCGCTGCGGAGCGCTTCCTTGCCGAAGTCGACAGCGCCATCGTGATGCACAATGCCTCAAGTCAGTTTGCCGATGGCGGCGAGTTCGGCCTCGGAGCGGAGATCGGCATTGCAACTGGGCGACTGCACGCGCGCGGGCCGGTCGCGCTTGAAGGCTTGACGACCTACAAATGGCAAGTGCTTGGGCAAGGGCAGGCGCGCGCTTGATGGGGCTTCGTCCTTGAATCGAACGGGTCCTATTACCGGTCTGCTTGGCGGGAGTTTCAATCCTGCCCATGCAGGCCATCGCCGAATCACCATGTTCACGATCGACGCGCTGGGGCTGGATGAGGCGTGGTGGATGGTATCACCCGGCAACCCGCTCAAGCCGAAGAAAGGCATGGCCTCCCTGACGGCGCGGGTTCACTCGGCCCGGCGGATGAGCCGCAATGCGCCCATTCGCGTGACCGCCATCGAGCAGCAATTGGGCACGCGCTACACCGTCGATACGCTTCGTGCGCTCATGCGGCGTTACCCCAAACGGCGGTTTGTCTGGCTGATGGGCTCCGACAATCTCGCCCAATTGCACCGCTGGAAAGACTGGCGAAGAATTGCCCGCACCATGCCCATTGCCGTGATTGCCCGCCCGGGGTATGACGGCACTGCCGCCGCGAGCCCCGCGATGGCCTGGCTGCGGCGTTACCGGTTGTCCGCTGACAGATTGCGAAACCGGCGCGAATGGAGCGCTCCCGCGCTGATACAACTGCGTTTCGATCCAGATCCCCGCTCGGCAACAGCGATCCGCCGGGCCGATCCGCAATGGGCAACACGGTATTCCGACCTGCCGCCCAGGGATGAAATAACGCATTCCCTCATTCACGATTTGTCGCGGGAGCATATGGCGTAATGCGCACATGCTCTTGCGAAAGACGTGTGCCATTCCAACCAACAGGAGCATGAATATCAGCGATGACCCAGGCCAGCAGCGAAGCGCGCTCCGGCGCCACCTCNNACCTCTTCCGGTATGGCCAACGCTATTCATTCGACCATGTCCATGTCCGATAAACCTGTCACCGAAGGGCTGCCCGAGACGGAGCCCGGTTCGCTGCACGAACTGATCATCACCCAGCTGGATGACGATCAGGCGCAGGAACTCGTCTCCATCCCGCTCGCAGGCAAAAGCTCGATTGCCGATCACATGGTGATCGCATCAGGCCGCTCCACCCGGCAAGTTGCTGCGATGGCGCAGAAGCTGGCGGTGAAGATCAAGCATGCCGGCGAGCCAAGCCCTCGTATCGAAGGCTTGCCCGCCGCAGATTGGGTCCTGATCGACGCTGGCGACGTAGTCGTCCATCTGTTCCGCCCCGAAGTGCGCGGGTTCTACAACCTTGAACGGATGTGGGGCTTTGGCGAAGACGGCGAAACGCGGCACATGGGGAGCGTGTGATTTGCATTGCGAACCCGCGTCCGCGGGTTCATCCTCGCTAGGCGCGCAGGCAAGCTGCAGGCGGCCAATTCGGCCTATGTCGCGGCCTGATGGGCGTGGGGAAAGCTGAGCAGGAAAATGGATGCCAAGGCAAGATATCGTGCTGCCAATCTGGCAATGTGGGCATCGTGGGCGCTGTTCTTTGCGCTTGTCATCTACAGCGCGCTCTACGCTCCATTCCGCCTTTCTCGCACACCGCTCTTCACATTCGGTTTTCTGGCGATGCTGGTCGCCTTTGCGCTGTCTTTCGGGTTTGGCGTTCGTGCATATAAGACGGTGCATTGCGGGAAATGCCGCCACCGGTTCTTTGATCGCCTGTTCGTGTTCTTCCCAATAAAGCACGGCTGTTCCAAGTGCGATGCATCGATTGACGATGCCTTCATCGTTCCGAAGGAGGCGTAGAT
>DFBR01000129.1:32534-33504 GCA_002367375.1 Erythrobacter sp. UBA3075
CGGACGCATTCCCGATCCGCAGACGCCTCTCAAAACCATCTTGCTGGATGAGAAGGGCAAAAATCTCGGCTCCGAGGAATTTGCCGCCATTCTTGGGCGCTGGCGTGATGACGGGATGCGCGAATGCCGTTTTGTTATCGGCGCGGCGGACGGGCATTCCGATGATGAGCGCGCTTCGGCTGACCTGCTGCTCTCCTTCGGCAAGGCCACTTGGCCGCATTTGCTCGCCCGCGCCATGCTGATGGAGCAATTGTTTCGCGCAACCGCCATCCTTGCAGGACATCCCTATCATCGGGCAGGGTAGCGCCATGTTCCGCGTAAACCATCGGCTCATCTTGCTGGCTGGATCGGCTTTGCTGTTCGCGGCCGCCGCGACGGCCCAACGCGCACCTGTGTTTGATAGCAGCGAAGAGACGCGTGCTGCGCTGGCAGAGGCGCTTGAAGAGCGCCGTGCCGCCGAAGCGCGCAGCGAGCGGCTTGAGGCCGAGGCAGCACAGGCTGAGGGTGAGGTCGAGCGCGCCGCGCGGGAAACTGCCGCTATCGCCGCGCGTATCCAGCAGGCCGAGGCCGGCATCACCGCCGCTCGCGCCCGCATGGCGATGGTCGACCGCGAACGCACCGGGTTGCGCGAGACGCTTGGTGAACAGCAGCGCCCGCTCATCCGCCTGACAGCCGCGCTCCAGCAATTCTCCCGCCGCCCGGTGGCGCTGTCCGTGCTGCGTCCAGGCAAAGTGCGCGATGTCGTATATCTGCGCGCAATGCTGGCCAATGCCGTGCCGCAAGTGCAGGAAAACACCGCCGGTTTGCGCGACCGGATTGCCCGCGCCGCGCGCCTGCGGAGCGAAGCTGCCACCGCCGCCGAGGTGTTGCAGGTTGAGGAAGCAGAGCTCTCCATACGCCGCGAGGAACTCGCCGAAGTGGAAAGCGAAGCACGTCTCGCCGCCCGCGCTGCCGGTGGACAGGCCAATCG
>DFBR01000104.1:0-4178 GCA_002367375.1 Erythrobacter sp. UBA3075
GCGGAATTTCACCATCTTGGATAAGATCGACGAACCGCAATCGAACGCCGTTCAGCGGCTTGGCAGCATCGTCTGCTATAGCTAAGCAACCAGTTACAACGGCAACGAGACGGCACAAGCCCGAATTGCCGCCACACGAGAGAGAAAGAAGGGTCCGCCCGCAATGAAAACGCGCTTGCTCGCCACCACCACCATGATCGCCCTGATGACAACTGCATGCACGACCATGGAGGAGACAGAAGTGGCTTCACTACCGCAAATCGCCGAATACAATCCTGCCATTCCGCAGGCGACGAGTATTTTTGCCGAGCTTTCTCCGCTCTACATGCACGCCCCGCAATTCGACCAGATTGCGGATGAAGAATGGCAAGGCATTGTTGAAGAAGCGATTGCCATCCAGCTCGCCGAGATGGAGGCGATTGCGGGTAATCCCAGTCCGCCAACGATGGAAAACACGCTGGTTGCGATGGAACGCTCCGGGCAGGTATTCTCCCGCTCCTACGGCGCGTTCAGCCAGATTGTCGGCGCGAATATCAACGATACCATCGCCGCCACGGACGAGGCGCTCGCGCCGCAGATCGCCGGAATGGTCGACAGCATCTATCTCAACCCGGTCCTGTTTGCCCGGGTGAAGGCGATTTACGACAACCGCGCGGCCATGACGATGACGGCGGAAGACGCCATGCTGCTCGAGGGCGCCTATGCAGCCTTCGTCCACCGCGGTGCCGAACTTGGCGCGGAACAGCAGACTGAACTGCGCCAGATCAACGAGCGGCTGTCCTCGCTCTCCTCGCAAATCTCGCAATTGATTACGCAGGGCCAGAATGCGGCGACGGTGTTCGTGTCTGACCGCGATCAGCTTGCCGGCCTGTCCGACGGCCAGATTGCCGCAGCAGCAGCTGCTGCCACCGAAAACGGGCGTGACGGCGAGTTTATGCTGGGCGTCAGCAATACGACCGGCGTGCCTACCCTCGCCCAGTTGGAAAACCGCAGTGTTCGCGAAATGCTTTTCCGCGCCAGCGTTGACCGCAACCAGTCAGGCGAAACCAGCACGCTGCCGATGATCCGCGAAGCGATTGCCTTGCGCAACCGCCGCGCGCAGCTGTTTGGCGAGCCGACGCACGCCAATTGGCAGATGTATGACCGCATGGTGTCAGACCCTGCACGCGCCATCGGCTTCATGACCGACATGGTCCCCGCCCTGCGCGCCACGCAGGAACGCGAAGCTGCCGTGTTGCAAGCTCGTATTGAACAGGACGGCCATGACTTCCAGCTCGCCCCATGGGACTGGGAATATTACGCCGGGATCGTCCGGCAGGAGCGCTACGCCCTCGATAATGAGGAAATCAAACAGTATTTCGTGGTCGACCGGGTGCTGGAAGATGGCGTGTTCTACATGGCCGGTGAACTTTACGGCCTGACCTTTGAAGAGCGTGACGACATTCCGACCTATCATCCCGATGTCAGCGTCTACACCGTGTTCCACGATGGCGAAGCGATCGCGTTGTTCTACTTCGACCCGATGAGCCGCCCGTCCAAGCGTGGCGGTGCATGGATGAGCAATTTCATCGAGCAGAGCGATCTGCTGGGCCTGCGCCCGGTTGTCACCAACACGCAGAACATCGCTCCGCCTGCTCCGGGTGAACCCACATTGGCAACATGGGATGATGTGAACACCATGTTCCACGAATTTGGCCATGCGCTGCACGGCATTTTCGCGGACCAGCAATATCCCTCGCTGTCGGGCACCAACACCGCGCGCGACTGGGTGGAATTCCCCAGCCAGTTCCACGAGAATTTCGCTTCTGTGCCTGAGGTGCTGCAACGCTATGCTCGCCATCATGAGACCGGCGAAGTCATTCCTGATGAGCTGATCGAAGCAATCGACCGGTCGAGCAAATTCAATCAGGGCCACAGCTTCGGCGAGGTCATTGCTGCATCGCTGCTGGATATGGAATGGCATTCCATGGACCCAAGCCAGCCATCACCGACCGATGTGATGGGTTTCGAAGCCGAAGCCTTGGAGCGCATTGGCCTGCGTTCAGACCTCGTCCCGCCGCGCTATCGCACGCCCTATTACCGGCACATTTTCGAACATGGCTATGACGCGGGCTATTACGCCTACACATGGACCGAAATGCTGCACCATGATGCGTATAGCTATGTCGAGGCCAATGGCGGCATGAACCGTGAAATGGGCGACCACATCGTGTCGACCTTCCTCGGCCAGGGTCATTCGAAGACCTATGAACAGATGTTCCGCGACTTCACCGGCCGCGACCCGCGCGTCGAGCCGTTGCTGCGGGCACGTGGTCTGATGGCTGAAGGCGAGTAATTTCACTCACAGAACCACAGAGTTCAGAAGGGCCGGCGTGAAAGCGTCGGCCCTTTTTCTTGTCTCCCGTCATCCCAGCGCAGGCCGGGATGACGATTAGCTCACCATAAGCGCACGCGCGCCGGGTTCGCCCAGCCAGCGCGCGCTCACGCCCCAACCAGCCGCGATGTTCTCTGGCGATAGCGCGTCTTCGGGCGCGCCGTCGGCCAGCAATTGCCCCTCGCGCAGCACCAGCACCCGGTCTGCATGGTTCATCGCCAGCGCCAGATCATGCAGCACCAGCACCACGCCAACCCCGGACTCAGCCTCCGCCTGCAACACGCGCAGCAACGCAAGCTGATGCGCAATATCAAGCGCGGCGAGAGGCTCGTCCGCGAGGATCCATTGCGGTTCCCCTGCCAGCACCCGTGCCAGCAGCGCCCGCGCCTTCTCACCCCCGCTGAGCGTTGAGACAGGCCGCTGGGCGAAGTCATCCATGGCGCAGGAATGGATCGCACGCTTGATCTCTGCCGCGCCCGCATCACGGTGCGGCAGTCGGCCCAGCGCAACCAGATTGGCGACCGAGACATCCCAGCCGATTTCAGCGGATTGCGGCAGATAGCCGATGTTCCGCGCGCGGGTGAGCGGATGCATGGCAGGCAGTGGTTTGCCGCTGAGCGTAACCGTGCCCTCCTCCGGCGCGATCAGATTGCCCAAAGCGGACAGCAGTGTCGATTTGCCCGCGCCATTGGCGCCGCAGATGGCAGTGATGTCTCCGGGTCGCAGATCGCATGACAGGTCTCGCAACACACGCTTGCCCTGCCGCACGACAGAGAGGTTCTCACACGAAAGGATCATGCCAAACCCTCCATCATGCCAAACCTCGGCGCATGCGCAGCAGCAGCATCAGGAAGAACGGCGCGCCGATCAGGCTGAGCGCGATGCCCAGCCGCAGTTCAGTCACCAGCGGCAGGATGCGGCACACCACATCGGCGACCAGAACCAGCAGCGCGCCTGCCAATGCGCTCGGCACGATCAGGCTGGAAGGGCGCTTGTCGGTCAGCGGGCGCACAAGATGCGGCACGATCAGGCCGACGAAGCCGATAATCCCCGCCACCGCCACGCCGCTGCCCACAGTCAGTCCGGTGCCGAGCACCATCAACGCCATCAGCGCGCGTGGATTGACGCCGAGAGAACGCGCCGCCTCCTCGCCCAGCGTAAGCGCGTCGAGCGAACGGCCCGCCCGCCACAGCACCAAGACACCCGCCAGCGTGAGCGGCGCGGCCAGCGTCACATCGCTCCAGCCGCGGTCAGTCAGCGCGCCCATCAGCCATGTTACGATGCTGCTCATGGCAAAGGCATTGGGCGATAAGCTGATCGCCAGACTGGTGAGCGCGCCTGCAAGGCTGGCGATCATCATGCCCGATAGGGTGAACAGTGCGATACCATGCGCGGGATTGGCCGTTCGTCCGGCGATCAGCGCAAGCAGCGCCATCGCTCCGCCTGCTCCCAACAGCGCAAAGCCGTGGAGCAACACCGTTGAACTCGCCCCGATATAGAGAGCGATCACCGCGCCCAGCGCGGCGCCCGGCGCAATGCCGAACAGGCCCGGATCGGCGAGCGGGTTGCGCAAGTAACCCTGCATCGCCGCGCCCGCTGCTCCCAATCCGCCACCGACGATCAATGCCAGCACCGCGCGCGGCAGGCGCAATTCGGCCAGGATCAATGCGGCATTGGGCGTTGTCGCAGGATCAATCCACACGCGCCCTGCGAGCAGCGACAGCGGAATGGCGAGCGCGAGGAGCGCGGCGAGAGTGATGGTCGCGCGGGTCATCCACCCCTCCCGTTTGCGGCAGGGGCAGTG
>DFBR01000104.1:4247-5966 GCA_002367375.1 Erythrobacter sp. UBA3075
GCGGGAGGGGAGAAAGCAAGGACCGCCGAATTTCCGCCAGCCGTTCCAACGCCCGCGGGATCGTCGGGCCGCCGCAATAGAGCAGCGAAGGATCGAGCCTTTCATAACGCACGCCTTCCAGCTCGCGTAGGGCAGAATGTTGCAACATCCGTTGTTCACCGGCCGCCAGAACCACTTGCGGTGGATCGGCCAGAACTTGCTCAAGCGGCAAATAGGCGCCCTGCCCCAGCCCGCGCGCCGCTGAGTGGCTGGCGAACCCGGCGCGCTCCAGCATTGCCGAAGCAAGCGTACCCTCACCCGGAACAATGCCGCCTTGTTGCCACAACAGCGCAGTCGCCGGTGCGCCATCGAATGCGGCGGCGTCCCACGCCAATTCAATGCGCGTAACCAGCGCCTCCCCGCTGCCCGCATTTCCGGTCAGTTCAGCCAATTGCCGAACCTGCGCCATGCTATCCTGCGGCGTTGCGACCATTCCAAGCAATTCGACCTGCACGCCCGCCCGTTCGAGCGCCTCGCGGGTGGACGGATCGATGAACGGATCGGCCACGACAATGTCGGGCGCGAGCGCCAGCACTTCCTCCGCCGTGCCGCCAGTGGAGCGATAGCGCGCGGCCTCATCCAGCGGCATAGAGCTGGAACTCGCCCGCTGGCTGTAATGCGAAATGGCCAGCAATTGCCCCGGCGCGGCGATTTCAGACAGGATCGCATCGGCGCAGGGGTTGAGGCTGACGATAGTCGGTTGGATGGTATTATTCGGAGTAGGCACTTCGCCACACCCACTCGTCATTCCGGCGAAGGCCGGAATCCAGATGCACATGCGGAGCCATCTGGACCCCGGCCTTCGCCGGGGTGACGAGGAATGGGAGCGGCTCACAATGCCAGCCGCGCTCCGATAAAGGCCGCACGGCCACGGGCGTTGTAGCCAGCGGCGGTCTGGTAATCTTCCCCAAACAAATTCTCGACCCGGCCAAACAATTGCACCTCCTCACTCACATCGAGCGCGGCGCGCACTGTCACCACTTCATACCCATCGAGTCGCGTGAAATTTCCCGCATCATCAAAGGCATTGGAGACAATCCGCATGTCGGCTCCGAAGGTAAAATCGGTCACCGGAGACCATTCGGCGCTCAGCGTTGCGGCATGGCGCGGGCGGCGGGCGAGCTGGTTGCCGGTGTCGCGGTTCTCTGCATCGGTGAAGGCATAGACGGCACGCAATTGCAGATTGTCTGTAACGCGTGCGCCTGCCGCAACTTCCACGCCAGTCGAACGGGTGCGGCCCACATTGTCATAGGTGCCGAATGGGCGATTGTCACAGATGGCGTCGGCGACGCCGAAGCAACTGACGAAGCCGATCTGGTCTTCGGATTTGCGATCAAACAGCGTGATAGAGCCATACAGGCGCTGCGAGCGATCACCATAGGCCAGCCCGACGTCCATGCTCGTGCTGCGCTCCGGCGTCAGTGCGACATTGCCGAAATCAGAGAACAGTTGGAACAGGCTGGGCGCTTTGAACCCTTCACCAATGCTGCCGCGCAGCCGCACATTGGCCGCGACCTCATAACTCATATCCGCGCCAAAGCTGACTTCGCTGCCGAAATCGGCATGGTCGTCCACGCGCGCACCGATATGGCCGCTTATACCACGCCATTCGATGCCGGCCTGAGTATAAGCGCCGAATATCCGTGTGTTATTGCCATTATCGAAGAGTGTTTCGTAACT
>DFBR01000104.1:5992-7381 GCA_002367375.1 Erythrobacter sp. UBA3075
ACCCGGTCTGACCGGCCCTCGCTGGTGAAGGTGGCGGTGCCATTGCCATCCAGATTGTCGCGCGCTGTGTCGGCAAAGCTGTAGGTGGCCGTCAGGAACAGTGGCCCCGTGTCATAGACAGCCCCAGCCGAACCGAAGGTCTGCGCAGTGTCCTGCACCTCATCGGTATCGGCGAGGACGAAGTTGGGGAACGGGAAACCATCGATCTCCAGCTCGCCCTCAGCCTGCCGCAACCGCGCGAACACTTCGAAACTATCGGAGAAGTAATAGCGGCCATGCCCTTCCAGCACCCATTGCTCGAACCCGTCCGGCTCTGTGCCGCTGGCGGCGGCGGAGAAGCCATCGCTGCGCGTGTAGCTGGCCGATGCGCCGAGAAAGCCGGTGTCGGGATCGGAAATGCCGCCAGATGCTGCGCCGGTGAAGCTGTCATCTGCGCCATATTCGAGCATTCCGGCAAGCCCGCTTTCGGCCCGAGTGGAAGCAACGATCACACCGCCAATCGCATCCGAACCCCAGATCGTGGAGTTGGAGCCGCGCAGCACCTCAACCTTGGCGAGATTGCTGCTGAGAAGATTGCCGAAATCGAACCCTCCCGATGGCGCTGCAGGATCAGCAACACGCACGCCGTCCACTACAACCAGCACCTGCTCCGCCTCTGCACCGCGCAGGCGCACGCCAGTGAAGCTGCCAAGCCCGCCATTGCGGCTGAGTGTCAGGCCGGGAACACGCTCCAGCACGCGGGTGAAGTCAGGCCCCTGGAGGCTCTGGATTTCATCCTCGCCAATGACCGTGATCGCCTGTCCGGTATCCTCCAGCTCAATCCGCGTGCCGGTGGCCGTAACGGTGATGGATTCCTCAGACGATTGCGGCGAAAGCAGCGGCGCAAATTCATCATCACTGCTCTGCTTATCCTGCGCCATCGCAGGCGCAGTCATCACAGCAAAAGAAACACCAACAAACAAATATTTATACATTAAACCTCCTATCATAAGCGAACACGCCGCCTATGACGGAGGGAGCGCCTGAATTGGCGCTCTCCCGTTAGCTGTCGGTACACCCCGCCCGTCAGCGTAAGCGACCATCACCCGGCAGGTCTCCTGGCTCCCGGATCAACGCTTTCCCGCCGCCTTCCCACCCTGCGAAAATCCGCGCGGCAGTGGCATGTGGCAGGATCGCTCACCGGTCACAGTTGCGGGGGCAGCGGAGGCATTTCACCTCCTTCCCTCTTAGGTCCACGCGAATGGACAACCCGTGACGTCGCGCATCCCATAGGACCGGCGTCCAAATCGGGCAAGCCAAAGTGGCGTTAAGAGTGCGGGTTAGCCGGCGTCCCGCAACGGTACGCAGGCATCTGAGCAGATGCCACGAAACTTCGCCCCCGCTAAAGCG
>DFBR01000104.1:7496-8940 GCA_002367375.1 Erythrobacter sp. UBA3075
CTCGCTGCTGAAAGCACGATGGATGCGTTGCAGAGCGAACCAGCCGAACAGGCCATCGCCCTGATGCCGTTTGAAACGCCAGGACACAGCTTTCCCGGATCAGCATTCTATTATTTGGAAGACGCGCCCCAATTGGTTGAAACTTCGGCCCGCGAAGAGCCTGTCGCAGTGATCGGCGAACCGGCATTGGCGAGCACGCAGCTTGACGAATTGCCGCTTGCCGCCTCTCCGCTGCGCATCTCCGGATCGGACCGCGACCATATGCGCGCGCAGCAATGCATGGCGCAGGCGATCTATTACGAAGCGGCGAGCGAGAGCGATGCGGGCCAGCGGGCGGTGGCGCAAGTGGTGCTTAACCGCGTCGCCCACCCCGCCTATCCGCGCACGGTCTGCGGCGTGGTTTATCAGGGCAGCGAGCGGCGCACCGGGTGTCAGTTCAGCTTCACTTGCGACGGATCGCTGGCGCGCCAGCCATCGACCACAGGTTTCCGCCGCGCCAGCCGCATTGCGCGCGTGGCGCTTGGCGGAATGGTCTATGCGCCCGTGGGTACGGCGACCCATTATCACACGCTCGCGGTCAATCCCTATTGGGCGAGCAGCCTTGAAAGCGTTGGCGTGATCGGTGCGCATATCTTCTATCGCTGGCCCGGTTCGGCAGGACGGCCAGAGGCCTTCACCGCCGGCTATGCGGGGGCAGAGCCAAGCGCGGCCCGCGCCCGTGCGCAAACACCGCAGGCACCTGATCCGCAAAGCGCCCCGGTTCTGGGCGGAGACATCGCAGCCCCGGTCGCGCGCCCTGCCGCACAAGCGCCAACTCAGGAACAGACGGTCGCGCCGCAGAGCGGAGACGTGCGGGCCGAATTTGCAAATAGCGGGCGCTGGATCGAAAGACCCTGAAAGGTTCCTGAGAACACCACTAAGACTTCGGCAACCATTCTGGCGAACCTTCGCTTAGCGGGCTCGCTGTAGATAGGTCCTGTCGCATGGGCGGTTTCGCTCACCACGCAATCGCAGGACCAAGACAAAACATGTCAATCCGCTTCGCCGCTCCACCAAAGCCATCTTCTGTGCGCATGGCGCCGGGCACAGTCCGGTCCAGCCGACCGGTCGCCGCCAATGATGATGGCGATTTGGTGAGTCAGGTTTTCATCACCGCCGCCCTGCGCCAGTTCGCCAAGCACGGACTTGCCGCAGCAGACCACGCGCGGGATCAGGCCATCGCTGCAAGCGAGGCTGGCGACCGCCAGACGTTCGAATGGTGGCTGGAAGTGTGCCGCGCGCTGGATCGCCGGATGGCACGCCGGATCGATCAATCCTCCTGCGCAAATTCGGTCTGATTAGCGACATCTTCCGTCGCCCTAAGGGCTGACAACATAGGAGATGCTTAACCATGCGATGACGTCGCAGGGGCTATTCCGGCGACCATGGCATGGCTCTCTTGCTT
>DFBR01000159.1 GCA_002367375.1 Erythrobacter sp. UBA3075
ATGACTTCGGGCGGCACGTCGAGATAGTCCTCCTCGAAGCGCCCCAGCAGCGGCACGGGCCATTCGGTCAGGCCAGCGTTTTCAACCACCAGCCCCTCATCCTCTACCAGCGTGAGGCCAGCTTCGGATGCGACCTTGGCAGCGCCTTCGCGGATCAACGCGGCGCGCTCTTCATGATCGACAATCACATGGCCCGCGCGCAGCTTCACCGCGTAATCATCGGCGTTAGCAACAGTAATGTCGCCGCTGTGATGGAAGCGATGCCCCAGCGTCACCCCGCCGCTGATTACACCATGCACTTCGCACTCGACCAATTCCTCGCCCAGTAGCGCGACGATGCCGGAGAGCGGTCGCACCCAGCGCAAGCTTTCGGTGCTCATTGAGGCATCGCCCCAGCGCATGGATTTGGGCCATGAGAAGTCGCGGATGATCGCCGGGATGGCCTCTGCCAAAAGCTCCGTCATCGCACGGCCCGGCACATTCTTAATGGCGAAATAGGTCTCGCGGCCCTTGATGTCGCGCACTTCCAGATCGTCTCGCGTCACGCCGTTCTTGCGGCAGAATCCGTCCACCGCCTGATCGGGAGCGCCGACCGGCGGACCTTTGGCTTCTTCGGAGACAGCTTTGGTCGCGTCCGGCAAATCGCGCGCAATTAGCGCAAGGCGGCGCGGCGTGGACCAGACGGTGATCTCGCCCAATGCCACGCTAGCCGCGTCCATTTCACGGCGAAGGAGCTTTTCCAGCTCTTTGCGTGCGCCGGCCTGCATACGTGCGGGAATTTCTTCGGAGCGGAGTTCAAGGAGGAAATCAGGCATTTTTGGGATCCCGTTCGTCCTGAGCCTGTCGAAGGGCGTTGGCGCGAGCGTGCTTTGACAAGCTCAGCACGAACGGCCGTTTTGTGTAATCACTCACAGCGACCACTCCGGATATTTCTTCTGCCATTCGGGAGTCATCACCTCGGCATATTTCTCAGCTGACCCGCGCGCCAGATCGCGCACGCGGGCCATATAGCTGGCGCGTTCCTGCACGCTGATCACGCCGCGCGCTTGCAGCAGGTTGAAGATGTGGCTCGCTTCCACCGCCTGCTCGTATGCGGCGATGGGCACGTCATTGGTAATGGCATTCTGGCATTCGGCTTCCGCCTTGGCGAACAGATCGAACAATGCGTCTGTTTTGGCGACTTCGAAATTCCATTTCGACATCTGCTTTTCGTTTTCGAGGAAGACCTCCCCATACGAAACGCCGCGCCCGTTAAAATCGAGGTCGTAAACGCTGTCGACACCCTGGATATACATTGCGAGCCGTTCCAGTCCGTAGGTCAGCTCACCCGCAACCGGCTTGCAGTCAAACCCGCCCATCTGCTGGAAATAGGTGAACTGAGTGACTTCCATCCCGTCGCACCAGACTTCCCAGCCCAGCCCCCAGGCGCCCAGCGTGGGCGATTCCCAATCGTCTTCCACAAAACGGATATCGTGCTTGAGCGGATCGATGCCGATTACGCGCAAGCTTTCGAGATAGAGATCCTGAATGTCAGACGGGCTTGGCTTCAGGATCACCTGATACTGGTAATAATGCTGGAGGCGATTGGGGTTTTCGCCATAGCGGCCATCGGTCGGGCGGCGGCACGGCTGCACGAAAGCGGCATTCCACGGTTCCGGACCCAGCGCGCGCAGCGTGGTTGCAGTGTGAAAGGTGCCAGCACCCATGCGCATGTCATAGGGTTGCAGGATCAGACAGCCCTGCGCGCTCCAGAAATCATGCAGCGCAAGGATCATGTCCTGGAATGACGATTGGGGCTTACGTTCCATGGAGCGGCGCAATGGCTTATGGCTTGCAGGGCGTCAATGCCGTGCACGAGGGCGGCTTGACATCGCGGCGGATTGTCGTCTCAAATCACCACCATGCATTGGAAATTCGTTCAACGGATATTGGCAGCTTTTGCTGCGCTGTTTCTCACCTTGCCGCTGGCTGTGCAGGCACAGGTGCAGTCCGCAACCCCAGACCGCTATTCCTTCACACAGGATTATGAGCCATCTCCGGCAATGTGGGAATTGTCGGACGAGGATACGACCATCTACATGCTCGGCACGTTCCATTCCTTGCCGCGCGGTTTTCGCTGGCGCAGCGAGCGTCTCAACGCGATCATCGAACAGGCAGATGTGCTGGTGGTCGAAACAAGCGTGTATGCCATTCCACCCGACGCGATCAACATCGATACAAAACTCGCCGCACGGATCGCCAATCGCCTACCAACCTCCAGCAGACTGTCCGATGCCGGCGCGACGCGCTGGCGTGAATTGATTGGCATGTCTGGTCTCAATTTCGCCGCCATAGATTCGATGCCTGTAATGGTCGCGCTGCTAACCATGGGAATGAATGGCGGAGAATTCGACACGTCTTCGCCGCTCTATGGCGTTGAAACCATACTGGAGCGCGAGTTTCTCGACCGCGAACGTCCGATCGTCTCAATCGAGGACTCAGGTGAAGTCATGTACAGCCTGCTCCGGCTCGACAATTCCGAACTGTTGAGCGAACTGGACAGCAGTCTGACCGCTTGGGACGGCAAATCCCTGAACGCATTTTTCGATGCTGACCATGTCGAGCAATATGGTGACGCCTATTGGGAAGCCGAACACAATTGGGCGCGCGGGTTCCTGGCAGAGGAATTCGATCTCGGTCTGGGCGACGGCGCCATCGGTAGAGCGTTCAACCAGAACCTGCTCGATCGCCGCAATTCTGCCTGGGCGCTGTGGCTGGAAGAGCGTTTGGAAGAGCCGGGCACGGTGTTGCTGGCAGTGGGTGCGGGTCATTTCGAAGGCGACGCCTCTGTGCTCGACATGCTTGAGACACGCGGCCTTGTGGCAGAGCGGATCGAATACTGATCCGCGTTGCTCTCTCGTTCTTTGGGGTTCTGTGGCTGACAGGCTGCGGCGCCACTGGCGATTCTGCGGAAGACTGGCCCCCGCCCTCGCCCGCGTTATGGGAAGCGACCGGGCCTGATGGCGAGCGGGCATGGCTGTTTGGCACCATTCACTCGCTGCCAGACGAATTGGAGTGGCGCACACCTGCGCTTGAGCAGGTGCTGATCGAAACCGATCTGCTGATGGTCGAGATTGCTGAATTGGGTGATCGCGAGCGAGGGGCGCAGGCTTTCGAGGCGCGGGCCTTCGACGTCAATTTGCCCCCAATTCTCGACCGCGTTCCCGAGGGTGAACGCGCTGCGCTGGCGACATCGCTGGAGGCGGCGGGGATCGATCCCGATGCTCTTGTCCATACCGAAACCTGGGCGGCAGCCATGCAATTAGGCAATGCTATCAGTTGCTTTGATGCTGCCAATGGCGTGGACCGTAATTTGTTGCGCGAAAGTGACGAGACCCTTTCGCTGGAAAGCCATGCGCGGCAGTTCGCGGCATTTGATGGGCTCCCGGCCGATGCTCAGGTGGCGCTGCTGCTCACAGTTTCGGAAGAAAGCGACTGCCGGACGGCGAATGCCCGTGTCGAAGCGTGGCTGGTTGGCGATATAGAGGCGCTCGAAGCCTCTATTCTCGCAGGATTTCGGGGCAACGCCGCGCTTCGTGAAACACTGGTCGATATCCGTAACGAAGCCTATGCTGACCGCATCGCTGATTATCAGGCGAACGAACCCAATGTGGATTTGCTGGTGGCCGTGGGGGCGGGCCATATGGTCGGTGAGTCAGGCCTCCCTGCCCTGCTTAGTGAGCGCGGATACACATTGCGCCGCATACAATAGTTGCATTTGGCGCAGCCCCTGCTAAACGCGCGCCTCCCCTGTCATGGTCATCCCTGGAGGCGTGGCGGAGGGAGTATATCAACTTATTGAAAGGCAAGTCTTATGAGCGATGCTCTGAAACTGACGGCCGAGTTGCGCGAAAGGGCTGGCAAGGGAGCCTCCCGTGAGCTGCGTCGCAACGGCCGCGTTCCCGCTGTAATCTACGGCGGCAAGGAAGAACCCACCACCATTCATTTGGAAGAGAAGGCGCTGGTCCAGCAATTGATGACCGGCCACTTCATGAA
>DFBR01000087.1:0-5190 GCA_002367375.1 Erythrobacter sp. UBA3075
GGAATGCCCAATTCGTCCGCCTCCAGCCTGCGGATCTCGTCGCGCAATCGGCCTGCTTCCTCGAATTCGAGATCGGCAGCGGCGTTGCGCATGCGTTTTTCGAGGTCTTCGATGTAGGCGCGCAGATTGTGGCCGACGAGGTTGTTGACCTCTGGATCGCCTGTTTCGATGAGCACACCATCACGCGCTGCGGTGTCGGCGACGATGTCCTGAATGCCGCGCTTGATCGTGGTTGGCGTGATGCCGTGTTCTTCATTGTAAGCGCGCTGCTTTTCGCGGCGGCGTTCGGTTTCCGCCATCGCGCGTTCCATGCTGCCGGTGATCCGATCAGCATAGAGGATGACCTTGCCATCCACGTTGCGCGCGGCGCGGCCAATCGTCTGGATGAGCGAGGTTTCGGAGCGCAGGAAGCCTTCCTTGTCAGCGTCCAGAATGGCCACCAGCCCGCATTCGGGAATGTCCAAACCTTCGCGCAGCAAATTGATCCCGATCAGCACGTCATAAACGCCCAGCCGCAAGTCGCGGATCAGCTCGATACGCTCCAGCGTTTCCACGTCGGAATGCATATAGCGCACGCGCACGCCCTGTTCGTGCATGAACTCGGTCAAATCTTCGGCCATGCGCTTGGTCAGCGTGGTGACGAGGGTGCGATAACCCTTGGCGGCAGTCGCCTTGCACTCGGCAATGCAATCCTGCACCTGATCTTCGACCGGCTTGATCTCCACCGGCGGGTCGATCAGGCCGGTAGGGCGAATGACCTGTTCGGCAAATACGCCGCCGGTCTGCTCCATTTCCCAGCTTCCTGGTGTGGCGGAAACAGCAAAGGTCTGTGGACGCATCGCATCCCATTCGTTGAAACGTAAGGGACGGTTGTCGATGCAACTGGGCAAGCGGAAGCCGTGTTCCGCCAGTGTAATCTTGCGGCGGTGATCGCCTTTCGACATCGCGCCGATTTGCGGCACTGTCTGGTGGCTCTCATCGACGAAAAGAAGCGCGTTTTCGGGTAGATATTCGAACAGCGTCGGTGGCGGTTCGCCGGGCAGACGGCCGGTCAGGAAGCGCGAATAGTTCTCGATGCCGTTGCAGCTGCCTGTGGCCGCAATCATCTCAAGGTCGAAATTGGTGCGCTGCTCCAGCCGCTGCGCTTCAAGCAGTCGGCCTTCTTCGTGCAATTCCTTAAGCCGTTCGGTCAGTTCAAATTTGATCGCATTGGCGGCCTGCTTCATCGTCGGGCCGGGCGTGACGTAGTGGCTGTTGGCGTAGATGCGCACCTTGTCCAGTTTGGTACCTTTCTTGCCGGTCAGCGGATCGAATTCGGCGATTTCCTCGATATCGTCGCCGAAGAAGCTGATGCGCCAGGCGGTGTCTTCAAGGTGGCTGGGGAACAGCTCCAGATTGTCCCCGCGCACCCGGAAACAGCCGCGCGCAAAGGCGGTGTCATTACGCTTGTATTGCAGCGCGACGAGCTTGCGGATGAGTTCGCGCTGGTCGATGCTGTCGCCAGCTTTCAGGTCGAAGATCATCGCCGAATAGGTCTCGACCGAGCCGATCCCGTAAAGGCAGGAAACCGAGGCCACGATGATCACATCGTCCCGCTCCAGCAAGCTCCGTGTAGCCGAGTGGCGCATCCGGTCGATCGCCTCGTTTACCGAGCTTTCCTTCTCGATATAGGTATCGGAGCGCGGGACGTAGGCCTCGGGCTGGTAGTAATCGTAATAGCTAACGAAATACTCGACCGCGTTCTCCGGAAAGAAGCTTTTGAATTCGCCATACAGCTGCGCGGCAAGGATTTTGTTGGGGGCGAGGATAAGCGCAGGGCGCTGCAATTGCTCCACCACCTTGGCCATGGTGAAGGTTTTGCCGCTGCCGGTAACACCCAGCAGGACCTGCGTCTGTTCGTCATCTTTTGCTGATTGAACCAGCTCCGAAATCGCGGTCGGTTGATCGCCCGCAGGCTCATAATCGGACACCAGTTTGAACGCTTTTCCGCCCAGCGACTTTTCGGGCCGCGCGGGCTTGTGCGGGGTGAATTCGCCCGTTGTGTCAGGCTCTTCCAGCCCGCGTCTGATTACCAGTTCTGCCATGCGCCGTGATATGGAGATCGCAGGCGGGTTCGGCAATTCTTTACCGCAATTGGAGTATGTCTATTGGCAAGCGATCGCAGAGATGTTCCATGAAACACACCATATTTGCCCAATTGCTCGCTTTGACGATGCTCGCCGGGTGCGCGCAGGGCTCGCGGGACAACCCCGACAACACGCCGCTCCAAGGCGAATGGGAAGTAGCAAGAACAATCGATAGCTCCACGCTGGATGGAACAGTCACAGCACTGGGTGATGACGGAGTTCACGTGCTCAAGATGATTCTGGTGCAGGAGCGGACACGTATCGGCGACTGCTGAAGGCTGACGATGAGGCTGCGCGCGATGCACGCTTGCCCCGCGCGCCGTGATACGTCACTTTGCATCGCGACACGTACAAGGGGAAAATATCATGCGCATCTCGACCATTCTTATTGCCACATCGGCTCTTGCCCTCGCGGCTTGCAGCGATTCCACCACGACGGTCGATGACCCGTCTGATCCGGAACAGATCGCTGCTGCTTCGGCCGATCTGCCCACCCCGCAGCCGGGTGAATATCGCACCACGGGTGAGCTGGTGGAATTTGATCTTCCCGGCGCGCCAGAGGAAGAAGTCGAGATGATGCGCGGCTTTATGGAAATGGGCGCATCTCAAACGCAGACCATGTGCATTACCGAAGCAGAAGCCGAGCAAGGCTTCGACGAATTCCTGTCCGCCATGCAGGACATGCCCGACGATTGCGAGTTCAGCGAGTTCACTGTGGAAGGCGAAACGCTGGATGCGACCATGATGTGCGATGATGGCGCGGGCAGCACAGGAACCGTGCAGTTTGCGGGTACAGTCAGCGAAACCGGCCAGGATATGACCGTCTCCATGGATATGACCGACGCGAATGAGGGCCGGTCCATGCGCATGGTTATGCGCAATCAGTCCGAACGTGTCGGGGACTGCTCGGCAGACAGTGAAGCCGCCGGTTAGGACACCAGTCGCAGCCTGCTCCACATTGGGACGCAGCTGTCAAACTCGACCGATCCGGCCCGCCTGCGATTGGCAGCGCGGGCCGGTTTCTTTAGGAATACCCGCAATCCGGCGGCTCAAGGCTGTCTGAATAACGGGGAATTACAATGCGCGAGATTTATGCCTTTCCGCTGCTGGCCGCCTTTGCGCTGGCCGCTTGCGCAGATGATGCTGCAATCGACGAAGAGCTGGCCGCAGGCGATGTCGATGTTGCAATCGCGGATAATGGCGTGATGCCGCAACCCGGCGAATACACCACGACCGAAACACTCGTCGAACTTGATGCGCCCGGCATGACCGAGGAGAGCATCGCCGAAATGCGCGCTGCATTCGAGGATGGCGTGCAGGACCCGCACCTCTATTGCGTTACCGAAGAAACCACGCGTGAACAGTGGCTGTCCGACATGACCGAAGCCGATTGCACGCTGTCGCGCTTCAATGCCGATGGCAATGAACTGACCGGCGTCATGTCGTGCACTTCCGAAGAGAGCCTCAACGGCCGCATCGAGCTTGGTGGGCGCACGGCGGAAGAGGGATCGAACCTGACGATGACCTATGCCTTCCCCACGGCTGCGGGCGAAGGAACGTTGCGGATGCAGGTTGTGGCCGAAAAAGTGGGCGATTGCGGCGGCTGATTGTGGCAGGTTGTGCGTGATGAAACGCCCAACCTTGATTTTTCCGCTCCTCGCGACCGCCCTGGCCGCGCCTGTTGTTACCACCTCCGCTCAAGATTCCGGCTCGCCGCCAGCTATTGCAGTGATCGGGGTTGAGCAGGACGGGGAAGGCGAGTTCCCTTGGCCCGATTTCATCGAAACCGATCCGCTTCCCGGTCGCTATCGCACGACATTCACCATTGAAGACATGAGCTTCCCTGCCTTTGACGGCGGGAAGGAAGAACCGGCGATGGCCGATGCTCTGCAACCGGAAATGGAACCCGATATCGATCACATCTGCCTCGCCGGTCCGCCAGACCGCTCGATCTGGGCCAATGAGTTTGGTGGCGATGATTGCAGGACGCTTGAAACCAGCGTGGAGGGCAATGAATTCAATGTAGTCTTGCGATGCGAAGGCGGGATGGGGCCCGGCACCATGAACGCCCGCATCTCCGGCACAGCGGGAGAGCAGGGGTTGGACATGCGGATCGTGATGCAAGTGCCGCAGGGTGAAATGGGCAAGATGCGGATGAGTATGCGCGTGCAGCTCGAACGTGTGGGCGATTGCGAATAGCGCGGGGCGCCCAAACTCGGCGTTAATTGTGCCGTCACTCCAATTCCTGTAATTGCAGGCACATGTTCCCGGTTCAGGCCGATACCCAGACCACCGCCCAACGCATCCGCCGCACTGCGGACGGCGCTGCGGGTGCTGTGGCGCAGCGCATTCGGCTGCTGCGGGGCAGAAGTCCCGATGGCGCTCATGCTCCGCCGTTAAAGCTGCTCTATGCCGAATTGGGCGCCATGGTGGAGCCTGTTCTGCGCCGCTTGCGCCCGAAATTGCCAATCGAACAGTCGGCCAATCCGCGTGTCGTCATCTTATTGCCGGGATTCGCCACTGGTCCCACGCGCATGCGCTATATGGCGCAGCAGCTTGAGCGGGCCGGGCATATCGTCAAACGCTGGGGCCTTGGCCACAATCTGGGACCGACGGATGAGACTTTGGGCCTGCTGTCGGACCGCATCTGCAATGTCAGCGAGCGATACGGGCAGAAAGTCGTGCTGGTCGGCTGGAGCCTTGGCGGCGTGTTCGCTCGCGAAGTGGCCAAGATCAATCCTGACCATGTTGCCAAAGTCATCACTATGGGATCGCCGTTCAGCGATACGCCCTATTCCAACAACATCTGGCGCGCCTATCAGGTGGTGGCCGGTCATTCGGTAGAGAATCCGCCGATCCCCGCCGATCTGCAGGCCAAGCCGCCGGTTGAAACCGTGGCCTTCTGGAGCCCGCGTGATGGCGTGATTTCGCGCCGGGCAGCTTGCGGTAGTTCCGACGAGCGTGACCGCGCCGTGGCGCTGCGCTGCACTCACCTGACCTTCCCCACGTCGCCCGATTGCATCATGGCAGTGGTGCGCGAATTGGAAGGTGACGGGAACCCACT
>DFBR01000087.1:5235-19606 GCA_002367375.1 Erythrobacter sp. UBA3075
AAAGGGGTCCATGAGCGCGTCCGAGCCTCCTAAATTCGATGAAATGCACGCGCCCGATGGTTCGGTGCGTGAGGCTTATCGCGGCTATCAGGAATGGCTGTCGCAGCAGGATGAAAGCTGGATGCGGCACAAGACGAAGGAAGCGGAGAGCTTTTTTCGCAAGACTGGCATCACTTTCAACGTTTATGGCGATGATGATGCCGAAGAACGGCTGATCCCATTCGACATGGTGCCGCGTATCATTAGTGGCAGCGAGTGGCGGCGGCTGTCCAAGGGTATCGAGCAGCGTGTGCGCGCGCTCAACGCCTTCATGCACGATCTGTATCACCGGCAGGAAATCATCCGCTCCGGTCGCCTGCCCGAACGTCTGTTTCGCAACAATTCAGCATGGCTACCGCAGATGGTCGGTTTCACACCTCCGGGCGGAGTCTACACGCACATCACCGGTATCGATCTGGTCCGCACCGGCCCTGATGACTTCATGGTGCTGGAAGACAATGCCCGCACGCCGAGCGGTGTGTCCTACATGCTCGAAAACCGCGAAACGATGATGGCGATGTTTCCCGAGCTGTTCAGCAAGGTGAAGGTCTTCCCGGTTTCGGATTATCCGCGCCGCCTCGCCAAGAGCCTCGCTGCCTGCGCGCCGGAAAGGACTCGTGGCAAGCCGACCATCGCCGTGCTGACTCCGGGCGTCTACAATTCTGCCTATTATGAGCACGCCTTTCTGGCTGACCAGATGGGCGCGGAGCTGGTCGAAGGTAGCGATCTGCGCGTCGTTGATGGCCGGGTGCAGATGCGCACCACGGTCGGCTATCGACCGGTTGATGTGCTCTATCGCCGCGTCGATGACGAATATCTCGATCCGCTTACCTTCAACAAAGACAGCGTGCTGGGCATCCCCGGCATCATGGATGTGTATCGCGCGGGCCGGATTACCATCGCCAATGCGCCGGGAACCGGTGTGGCGGACGACAAGGCAATCTATTCCTTCATGCCCGAAATCATCGAATTCTACACCGGCGAGAAAGTGTTACTGCCCAATGTCGACACGTGGCGCTGCGCAGACCCTGACAGCTTGAAATATGTGCTCGACAATCTGGAAGAGCTGGTGGTGAAGGAAGTTCACGGTTCGGGCGGATACGGCATGCTGATCGGGCCGACATCGTCGAAGAAAGAGATCAAGACCTTTCGCGCCAAGCTGGCAGCCGATCCGGAGAATTACATCGCGCAGCCTACGCTCGCGCTATCGACCTGTCCGATTTTCACCAAGAAGGGTCTCGCGCCGCGCCATGTCGATTTGCGCCCCTTCGTGCTGTGCTCACCGGACGGCGTCGATATCACGCCCGGCGGACTGACTCGCGTGGCGCTGAAGCAGGGATCTCTGGTGGTCAATTCCAGTCAGGGAGGCGGCACCAAGGACAGCTGGGTTTTGGATGACTGAAGGCGGCGGCAATAATTCTCCCCTCCCGCTTGCGGGAGGGGCCGGGGGTGGGCCTGGGCCCGCGCAAGCCCACCCCGCTGCGTCTAAGCTCGCCTTCGGCTCGCCAAGTCTCGCTGCCCCTCCCGCAAGCAGGAAGGGTGTCTTGTCATGCTAGGCCGCGTCGCCAACGGCATCTTCTGGATGTACCGCTATCTCGAACGGGCGGAGAACACCGCGCGTCTGCTCGAAGCGGGCCAACGCATGACGCTGACGCGCGGGGCGGATATGGCCAGCAAGGAATGGATTTCGATCCTCACCACGCTTGGCCTGCGGCAGGCTTACGAGGCCAATTACGATGATTACAGCGGCGCACATGTTTGTGACTTTGTGCTGCGGTCCAGGGACAATCCCGAAAGCGTAATGCAGATGGTCGAAAACGCGCGCACCAATGCCCGCGTCTGCCGTTCAACGATTACGCTGGAAGTGTGGGAAGCGGTCAATGAAGGCTGGATGACGTTGCGCGACCTGCTTGCGAGGCCTGTGCGGGAAAGCAATCTCAACCCGGCGCTGGCGGCGGTGCGGCGCGAAAGCACTTTGGCGCGCGGTGCCACTCATGGCTCTATGCTGCGCAACGAAACCTATAATTTCGCGCGTCTCGGCACCTTCCTTGAACGTGCTGACAGCACCGCGCGTATTCTGGACGTCAAATATTACCTGCTGTTGCCCTCGCTCTCCTACGTCGGCACGCCGCTAGATAGCGGGCAATGGGACAGCGTATTGCGGTCGCTTTCGGCGGAGCGCGCCTATCGCTGGCTGAATGCCGGACAGATGAGCGCGCGTTCCATCGCCGAATTCCTGATCCTTGATGATCGTTTCCCGCGCAGCCTTGCCTTCTGTTACGTCGAAATGCGCTCCAACCTGCGTGAACTGGCCACTTTGCACGGCGACAGCGGCGATGCTCAGGAGCAAATGCGCGCCGCTGACATCAAACTGGTCGGTAAGAGCGTGGACGATATTTTCGACCAGGGATTGCACCAGTTCGTGCTGGAATTCATCGCTGACAACCGCGCGCTCGCCGGTGCGATCGCTTCCGATTACCGGTTCACGGCCTGAAGGAGGACGACACCAACATGCGCCTCTCTATCCGCCACACCACACGCTATCGCTTTGCCGAGCCGGTGTCCTACGGCATTCAGCGCCTGCGGCTGACGCCGAAGGAAACGCAGGGCCAGAAGATCCTCGAATGGGATATGGAACTGGAAGGCGCGCGCGAAGAACTGGTTTTCGATGATCAGAATTTCAATCACGTCAATCTGATCTCTGTCGAGGAAGGCGCGCGCGAAGTGGTCGTGACTTGCCGCGGCCGGGTCGATACCGAAGACAATGCTGGTGTGATCGGTCATCACGCCGGACATCTGCCCTTGTGGACTTTCCTCGGCCAGACAAAGCTGACCAAGCCGGGACCGAAGATCAAGGCGCTGATCGCGCAGGTGGAACGCAGCGAGACGGGCATGGTCGATACGCTGCACAATCTATCCAATGTCATTCGCGACAATGTTGAATATCGCACTGGCACCACGCACGTCGCGACGACCGGGGAGGAAGCTGCAACCGCCCGGCAGGGTGTGTGTCAGGACCATGCGCATATTTTCATTTCCGCTGCGCGCAGTCTGGAAATCCCGGCGCGCTATGTCAGCGGCTATCTGATGATGAATGACCGGATCGAGCAGGAGGCGACGCATGCTTGGGCGGAGGCTTTTGTGCAGGGGCTGGGCTGGGTCGGGTTCGATATTTCCAATGGCATCAGCCCTGATCCGCGCTATGTGCGCGTGGCGACAGGGCGCGATTACCGCGATGCCGCGCCGATAACCGGCATATCCTACGGATCACAGCGGGAAGATCTCTCGGTCGATGTGGCGGTTGAACAACAGATGGTGGACCAGCAATAGCGCGCTTCTGGCGTATGGGGCCTGCCCGGAGTAGACAGATTACATGACATATTGCGTTGGCATGGTGCTCGATAAGGGCTTGGTTTTGATGAGTGACACCCGCACCAATTCGGGCGTCGACAATATTTCTGTGTTCCGCAAGATGTTCACCTGGTCAGTACCGGGTGAACGGATCATCTCGGTGATGACGGCGGGCAATCTGGCGACCACGCAAGCGGTGATCAGCCTGCTGGAGGAACGCTCGAAGGCTCCGGCAGAGCGGCAGAACAGCTTGCTCGACCTGCCGACCATGTTCCAGGTGGCAGTAGAGGTCGGCAAATTGCTGCGCGAAACAATTGCTTCCACACAGGATGACAATGGCACGCGCGGCAAGGGACGCTTCACCGCCTCGATCATCCTTGCCGGTCAGATCAAGGGCATGGAACCGCGGCTGTTCATGATCTATCCCGAAGGCAATTTTATCGAAGCCAGCTTTGACACGCCGTTCTTCCAGATTGGCGAGACCAAATATGGCCGCCCGATCATCCTGCGCGGATATGATCGGGACATGAGTTTCGAAGATGCAGTCAAATTGCTTATGGTGAGCTTTGATTCCACGCTGAAGGCCAATCTCTCGGTCGGTCTGCCGCTTGATCTGATGGTAATCGAGCGCGACACATTCGAACCGCTGCATCAGCGGCGGATCGAGCATACCGATCCCTATTTCGATGCCATATCCAGTAGCTGGAGCGAAGCGTTGCGCAGCGCGTTTCACTCGCTTCCGGATTACAGCTTCCATCATTTAGGTGATTCTACTTAGTGGATTTCCCCGATTTATCAGGGATTTGAGAGTGCGCGTGAATGCCTAAGGGCTGGAAACAGGGTTCTCCCTCCAATTCGGACCTAAATTTTCCGCAGAATTGCGCCGTATTACTGGTTTATGCCCGGCCAATAGGTGGACTTCCGTAGTAATACGGAATGTAAAATGCAGATTTTCCAGTCAAAGTTACTGGCATGGAACAGCGTATCACAATGCACATCGTCGGCGGCAACAGCCGCTCAAGGGCTGCCCAATCGCGGCTCGTCCTTTCAATGGGTCATCATGCGGAGGTCTACTCCGACCTGGTCGAATTGCTCGACAGGCCGCCGCATGACGGGGTCATCATCGCTTCGGAAGATGCGCTTGAAGATGGCATTCGCAACCTGCTGGAAGAGCTTGCCGATGGCGGCATCTGGATCCCGCTTGTGGCGGCGCGCGAAGAGCCTCGCCTTGAGGAGGTTGTGCAGGCCATTCAGGCAGGTGCCCTTGATTTCCTGACTCTGCCGATGACCGAGGAAGAACTGCGCCGTATGGTTGCCCATGTCCACACAGATGCGGGACGCCATGCCGAGGCTCGACGCCGCCTGATCGATGCGCGTCGCCGCATTTCCGGCCTGTCCAAGCGTGAACGCGAGGTGCTCGATTGGCTTTCGGAAGGCTGTTCGAACAAGGCCATTGCGCGCGAGCTTGAAATCAGTCCGCGCACGGTTGAAATTCACCGCGCCAACATGATGGACAAGCTGGGCGCGTCTCATGCCGCAGAAGCGGTGCGGGTCCGGATCGAAGCGGGGCTGGAAGCAAAGAAGCGCCGGGAAGCTGCCGCCAAGCGCGCGGCGGGACATGCCTCTGCAGCACCGCTGATCATCGAACAGGTGCTGATCCCGCCGCGCACGGCCTGAGGTTTGCGTTTGTGCCGGGACTACCGGCAGTAGGAATTGCCGTCGATCACGCCTTCGACATGGAAATGGTCGCGGTGGTCACTGTTATAGTCGGGGCCGAGCACCGTGCCGAAGCGGCGGCAGGCGCTGCGCTGGACGACGCGAAGGAACTCACGTTCCTGCGCCGAGCCATTCCAGTCCGATTGCACGCTGATGGTTCGGCCATCGGCCAGAACGAACCCGCTGACATCGATTGCTGATGCACTCGCATGGCCTGATCGGCGAGAAGTCCCCGCGACATTGCGGCATGAATAGCTGCCCATCGTCTGGATACTGGCAAGCGGCGTGCCGAAAATTTGCCGCGCGGCGCGGTCGACGCCAAATCTTGCCCAGGCGGCGAATGCCGTGCTGACCGGGCAGGTGACTGGCCCCAGATTGCTGACATCAAGCCGCCCGTCATCGCCCTGCAAAGCGTGCATTTGCACTGCGCCAAGCGTGCTGCATCCATCGCCCAGATATTGGTCGGGCAGGGGATCAAAACGCACTCCCGCCGATCCAAGCCTGCTGTAACATTGTGCCGCTGCCGGACTGGCGACAATGGGTGATGCGGCAGCAACCCGCGCGCGTGCCGGGGAGGGCGAGGTCGCAGCGACATTGTATTGGCCCGATTGGACGGAGCTTTGCCGAGACCCATTGTAGCTGGATTGCGGCACAACCGAACAGCCTGCCATGGCAAGGCTAACGATGATGAGGCTAAATGCACGTTTCATGGCTCTATCCATGACCTTACAATGGTTAAGGCCAATACCGCATGCATGGTTAACGGCGTTGGAACGATTTACAGAACGGTTGATCGTTTCACCTGTAACCGCATTAGCATTTGACTCGATACGCGATCTCTCTAGTGCGGCCGACGGGCCACGCGGTCCCAACGCCGCGCGTGCTCTCTGTAAGGAGAGAATACATGAGTAATATGCCAACGCTCCGTCCGGAGCGCCCGTTTTTTTCGTCCGGACCCACCTGCAAACCACCCGGCTGGTCGCCTGAAAAGCTCGACACTCGCAGCCTTGGTCGTTCGCACCGTTCCAAATATGCCAAGGGCCGCCTGAAATACGCGATTGATCTCAGTCGCGAACTTCTGGGGATTCCTGATGATTATCTGATCGGCATCATGCCAGGCTCGGATACCGGCGCGCTGGAATGCGCGATGTGGACGATGCTGGGCGCTGGTCCGGCCACGGTCGCGGCGTGGGAGAGCTTTGGCAATGTCTGGATTCAGGACGCGGTCAAGCAGCTCAAGCTGGATGATCTGCAAGTCCTGCAAGCCGATTACGGCGAAATCCCTGATCTGTCGCAAATCCCGCAGGAAAACGATGTCGTCTTCACCTGGAACGGCACCACCTCTGGCGCGAAAATCCCGAATACGGACTGGCTGGAGCCGGGCCGCAAGGGGATCACCATCAACGATGCCACCAGCGCCGTCTTCGCGATGGAGATGGATTGGGCAAAGCTGGATGCCACGACTTACAGCTGGCAGAAGATCATGGGTTCTGAAGCGCAGCATGGAATGCTGATCCTCAGCCCCAAGGCGGTCGAGCGGATCGAAAGCTATGATCCGGCATGGCCGCTGCCCAAGCTGTTCCGTCTGAAAAAGGGCGACAAGCTTAATCGCGCGATCTTTGAAGGCGCAACGATCAACACGCCTTCAATGCTGGCGGTGGAAGATTATATCTGGGCGCTGGAATGGGCCAAGTCGATCGGTGGCCGCGCCGCCATGATCGAACGCGCCAACACCAATGCCAAGGTCGTCACCGACTGGATCGAAGCCACGCCGTGGCTGCGCAATATGGCCAGCGATCCGGCCAAGCGCACCAATACTGGCGTATGCATGGTGTTCCAGGGTGATTGGTATGATGGCCTGTCCGAAGAGGACAAAGCCGCCGTGCCGAAAAAGATCGCCGCCAAGCTGGAAGAGCTGGACGTCGGATACGACTTCAACGGCTACCGCGATGCCCCTCCGGGCCTGCGTATCTGGTGCGGCGGCTCGCTCGAAGCCGAAGACATCCGGCGGCTGCTGCCGTGGATCGAATGGGCATACGAAGAGCTGAAAGCCGGTAACCTCTAGTGGCGTCATCCCAGCGAAAGCTGGGATCGCTTTGAGGCAAATTCCCCAAATTCCCGACACAGATCCCAGCTTTCGCTGGGATGACGAGGCAAACCATGACCAAACCCAAAGTTCTCATTTCCGACAAGATGGACCCCAACGCCGCACGCATTTTTGAAGAGCGTGGCTGCGATGTCGATGTCATCACCGGCGAAACGCCCGAAGAGCTGAAGGCGCGCATTGGCGAATATGACGGCCTTGCCATCCGCTCCTCCACCAAGGTGACGCCCGAAATCCTTGAAGCAGCGACCAATCTCAAGGTCATCGGCCGCGCCGGAATTGGCGTCGATAATGTCGATATCCATAAGGCATCGGCCAGCGGCGTTGTGGTGATGAATACGCCATTCGGCAATTCGATCACCACGGCTGAACACGCCATCGCCATGCTGCTCGCGCTCGCTCGCCAAATTCCTGAAGCCAACCGCCGCACGCAGGCGGGCGAATGGCCGAAGAAGGATTTTATGGGCGTCGAAGTGACCGGCAAGACGCTCGGCCTGATTGGCGCGGGCAATATCGGCGCGATTGTCGCCAGCCGCGCGCAAGGCTTGAAGATGAAAGTCGTGGCCTATGATCCCTTCCTGACGGCTGATCGCGCTGTCGATCTCGGCATCGAGAAGGTCGATCTCGGCACGCTGCTGCAACGCGCCGACTTCATCACGCTGCACACGCCGCTGACGGACGAGACGCGCAACATCCTCTCGCGCGAACGGCTGGAGCAGGCCAAGCCGGGCGTGCGCATCGTCAATTGCGCGCGCGGCGGTCTGGTTGACGAGGCGGCGCTCAAGGACTTGCTCGAAAGCGGCCATATCGCTGGCGCGGCGCTGGATGTGTTTGCCGAGGAACCAGCCAAGGATAATCCGCTGTTCGGTGCGCCTAACTTCATCTGTACGCCGCATCTTGGTGCCTCAACCAATGAAGCGCAGGTCAATGTCGCGCTGCAGGTGGCAGAGCAGATGGCCGATTACCTCGTCAGCGGCGGTGTCACCAACGCGCTCAACGTGCCGTCGCTCAGCGCTGAGGAAGCGCCGCGTCTCAAGCCCTATATCGAACTTGGCGAAAAACTTGGCTCGCTGGTCGGGCAGCTTGAGGGGCCGGACGTCACCTCGATTTCGGTCGAGGTTGAAGGCGCTGCGGCTGAGCTCAACATGAAGCCGATCACCGCTGCTGTGCTCGCTGGCATGATGCGGACATGGTCGGACACGATCAACATGGTCAACGCCCCAATCCTCGCCAAGGAGCGTGGACTGGACGTGCGCGAAGTGCGCCATGCCAATGAAGGCGATTACCACACGCTGCTGCGGGTCACTGCCAACACATCGGGCCGCCGCCGCGAAGTTGCGGGCAGCCTGTTCGGCGATTCGCAAACCCGTCTGGTGGAAATCGCAGGCACGCGGATCGAGACCGATCTGGTGGGCCACATGATCTACATCGTTAATGAAGATGCCCCCGGTTTCATCGGTCGGCTTGGTTCCGTGCTGGGCGAATCGGACGTGAATATCGGCAACTTCCACCTTGGCCGCCGTTTGCCGGACAAGCACCGCGGCGGTGATGCGGTGTTGCTGCTGACGCTCGATCAGGCACCTACGAAAGAGGTGCAGGACGCCGTCTGTGCGCTGGAAGGCGTGAAGAAGGTGCGGGCGCTCTCGTTCTAGGCTAGGCGCACCAGAATGACCGATCCGACACAAGATCTGCTGCCCGAAGGGCTGGAAGACCGCTTGCCGCAAAGCGCGGCGGCGGCGACGCGAATTCAGCGCGCCATGCTCGATGCGATGACGGGCCATGGCTATGACAGAGTGCGGCCTCCACTGATCGAGTTCGAACAGAGCATGGCGCGGCGCATGGATGGCCTGCGCACGCGGGCGATGTTCCGTTTTGTCGATCCCAAAAGCCTGCGCGGCCTTGCACTGCGGTCAGATATGACAGTGCAGGTCGGGCGCATCGCCGCCACTGGACTTGCCGATGCACCGCGACCGCTACGCTTGTGTTACGCCGGTCAGGTGGCGCGTATTGCAGGCGACATGCTCGATCCCCGGCGAGAGAGCCAGCAGGTCGGTGCCGAACTGATTGGCAGCGATAGCGCCGCCGCAGCTGGCGAAGCGGTTGAACTGGCGATCGCCGCGCTGGAAGCGGCTGGGGCAAGCGGAATTTCGGTCGATTTCACACTACCCGATCTGGTTGAGACGCTGGCTGACGGCCCGCTGCCGCTGGATGATGCGGCGCGCATGGCGGTGCGGCGCGAACTCGACACCAAGGATGCGGGCGGATTGGTCGAGGCGGGCGGCGAGGCCTATCTGCCGCTGATCCATGCTGCGGGGCCGTTCGACGATGCCGTGGAGCGGCTTGCCGCATTCGATACCACCGGCACCTTGGCCTCTCGGATAGAAGGGCTACGCCAGATTGCTGCGCGGGTCGAAGGCCGCGCGCGGATCACGCTCGACCCGTCAGAACGACACGGTTTCGAATATCAAAGCTGGTTCGGCTTCACGCTTTATGCCGAAGGCGTGCGCGGCGCGCTGGGGCGTGGTGGCACTTATCGTATTGGCGGCAGTGATGAGGCAGCGACCGGCTTCTCGCTCTATCCCGATGCGCTGATCGAAGCGGTCAAGGCGGATGAACCGATGGGCAAACGCCTGTTCCTCCCGCTTGGGCATGACCGTGGCCACGCAGATCAGCTGCGGAGCGAAGGTTGGCGCACGGTTGCCGCGCTGTCAGAAGCCGATGATGGCAAGATGCTGAGCTGCACCCATGTGCTCAAGGGCGGCGAGGCTCAGCCGATTTAAACCAGTATTCCGATGGTAAATGCCAGCGCTGCGGAAATCGGCAGAGTGGCAACCCAGGACAGCAGCACATTGCGCACCATCGACAGGTCGAGCGTTCCCGCAGCCGCTCCTGTGCCGATGATCGAGCCGACCGAGACATGCGTGGTGGAAACCGGCATTCCCAATCGGCTGGCGAACAGCACCAGCGCGGCTGTCACCAGATTGGCGCTGATGCCCTGACCGGCGTCGAGATGGTTGATGCGCTTGCTCATTGTTTCTGCAACCCGGCGTGAAAGCAACCAGCCGCCAACACCCATGGCCGCCGTCACCAGCAATGTTGAGCCCGCCCCGTCTGCCAATTGCGCAGCGATCAACAATGCGGCCAGCTTGGGCGTGTCGTTCACCCCGCGCGCGAAACAGATGGCGCTGGCCGACAGGAGATGGACCACTTCGCCCGCGCGGGTCTGCGTGAAGCCAGAAGCGGCAGCGGCGCTCAATGTCGGCAATTTCGCCGCCTTGCACTCGCCACGCCAGCGGATGAAGCGATAGGCGATCAGGCCGAGCGCGGCAGAGATAAACGGACTGGTCAGCAATGGGAGCACGAAGCCGGAGCCGAGATTGGCGAGGTTTATCGAAGTGTCACTCTGCGCCAGTCCAGCACCAACCAGCCCGCCAACCAGAGCGTGAGTGGTCGAAATCGGGAAGCCCAGTCGCGTGGCCAGCATCACTGTGATCGCCGCACCCGATGCCACTGCAAGTGCAAATTCAGGCGTGTTTGCCAGCGCGTCCCCCACCAGTCCCTTGCCGGAGAATTGCTGGACCAGCGTGTCGGCGATGACGACCGACGCGATGCCGCCGAGCACGGTCGCCAGCGTGGCGAAGGAAAGTGCGGACCGAAAGGGCAGCGTGTCGCTGCCCCAGATCGTGGCAAACCCCTTGAAATTGTCATTCGCACCATTGCTGAACGCGAGAAAAAGCGCGGCGAAGCCGAGCAGCAGTACGATACTCAAACGAGGTCTCCCTGATGGTCAGAGGAGTATTCGTTAAAGAACGTCAGATGGTTTCAATCGCAGCCGCCGCTTGGGTTAGCGCAGTACGCGCTCCAGCCATGCATCGACTATCGGAGTCGCCGGATAGTCGGCCTCGCCCAGTCGGCGATTGATTTCCCGGTGACCGCGCATCCCGCGACCGGGGATCGCCTCAATCTCGGCGCGCGTCCCGCCGTCGGTCAGCGCTTCCCCCAAGGCAATGCTTTGCTCACGCGAAGCACGGCGGTCGACATGAAGGATCAGGAATTCTGGCGCATTGGGCGCTGCGGCATGGGTGATGGGCGAGAGGGCTTGTTGACGTCCGCGTTCCGTTCCGAAGGCATTGCGATAGGTCTGGCGCAGCATGGGGCCAGCCTCCTCCAACTGGCGCGGCACATCATAGCCTGCGCCATCAAGCGCGAGCACGCCGCGCAGGTTTTCCGCTTCAAAGCCTGCTGCTGCGCCATATTGCGGATCGGTGCCGACAAGGCTTACCAGATGGGCGCCCGCGCTATGCCCTGCCAGAGCGATACGGTCAGCGTCGAATCCAAGCTGCGCGGATCGCTGCGCCAGAAAAGCGAGCGAAGCGGTGACATCGCCTGCCTGCTGCTCCACCGTAGCATCGGGAACCAGCCGGTAATTGACCGAGGCGACTGCAAACCCTTGGGCCTGCAAATGGCGCAGCATGGAGGAATCGACGGTCGAGCGCATATCGCCGCGGCTCCATCCGCCGCCGTGGACGAACACAAACAGCGGTGATGAGGATGTAGCGCCCGGCCAGTACAGCAGGCCCTGCAAGTCATCATCGCCATAGCTGAGGCGCTGCATCGCGGCGTTCTCTTGTGCTTGCGCGATTGGTGCATCCGGCACCCCGGTTGCCGCAAGGCAGATCGGCGCGCAGGCGAGCATGAAGGGAATTACGATTCGCATGTTGTGCTCCTTTGCTGCTCGGGAACCTTGCGCGACATTATATCAGATTCCAGTCACAAAGTGCCGCAAATTGTCGCAGCTTGGGCATTCCCCGCAGACAAAGCACCCATCCATGTTGCCCTAGCCAGCGCCATTGCCTAGTGCGCGTGCGTTCCATTCTGAAAAGGTTTGCTGCCCATGGCCAATGTCACCGTAATCGGCGCCCAGTGGGGCGATGAAGGCAAGGGCAAGATTGTCGACTGGCTGGCGAGCCGCGCCGATGCCGTGGTGCGCTTTCAGGGCGGCCACAATGCCGGTCACACGCTGGTGGTGGGCGAACAGGTCTACAAACTCAGCCTGCTGCCCAGCGGTATCGTCACCGGCACGCTCAGCCTGATCGGCAATGGCGTGGTGCTGGACCCGTGGGCCTTGCGCGATGAAATCGCCAAGCTGGAAGGGCAGGGCGTTTCCATCACGGCCCAGAATTTCGGCATTGCCGACAATTGCGCGCTGATCCTGCCGCTCCACCGCGATCTTGATGGCTTGCGAGAAACAGCGGCGGGCAAGGGCAAGATCGGCACGACGGGCCGCGGCATCGGCCCAGCTTATGAAGACAAGGTCGGCCGCCGTGCGATCCGTGTTTGCGATCTGGCGCATCTCGACGCGTTGGAGCCGCAGCTCGATCGCCTGTGCGCGCATCATGATGCGCTACGTGCAGGCTTCGGGCAGGACCCGGTGGACCGCGATGCGTTGCTCGCCGAATTGCGCGAAATCGCGCCCTTCGTGCAGCAATTCGCGCAGCCGGTGTGGAAGCGGCTTAACGAGGTGAAGAAGGCCGGAGCGAAAATCCTGTTCGAGGGCGCGCAGGGCGTGCTGCTTGATGTCGATCATGGTACCTACCCCTTCGTCACCAGCTCCAACACCGTCAGCGGCACGGTAGCTAGCGGCAGCGGACTTGGTCCGGGTGCAGCGGGCTTCGTGCTCGGCATCGTCAAGGCTTACACCACTCGCGTGGGCAGCGGCCCGTTCCCGACCGAGCTGGAGGACGAGACCGGCCAGAGATTAGGCGAGCGCGGTCACGAATTTGGCACGGTGACATCGCGTAAGCGCCGCTGCGGCTGGTTTGACGCCGTGCTGGTGCGACAGACCTGCGCACTGTCAGGCGTCACAGGCATTGCGCTCACCAAGATCGACGTGCTTGACGGCTTCGAAACAATCCGCATTTGCACTGGATACAAGTTGGGCGACACAGTGCTTGATTACCTTCCCGCCCACGCCGCCGAGCAGGCCGCGGTCGAGCCGATTTACGAGGAATTCGAAGGCTGGGAAGGCACCACCGTGGGCGCGCGCAGCTGGGCCGATCTTCCCGCGCAAGCGATCAAATACATCCGCCGCATCGAAGAGCTGATCGAGTGCCCCGTTGCGAGCGTCTCGACCAGCCCGGAGCGTGATGACACGATCCTTGTGCGCGATCCGTTTGCGGATTGATTAGCTGTGCTTCTCCTGAAGCATTGCGACCTGCAACTCGAGGCGTTTCAATTCGCGCAGGATTGTGATCATATTCATGCGACTGAAGAACCACTGCTTCAGAAAGCCCTGCATGATTAGCCCGGTAAGCGTTGCAGTGGCCCACAGCACTGTCGCCTCGAGACCGTCTGCCGTGACCAATTGCCAAATGAAGTAGACGAGCGCGATTCCGATCACAAAACTGACGGCAAACATCAGCTTCGCCCAGCCACCCAGAGGGCCATCTAGGCTGTCTCCAATCTGACGGAACATGCCACGGTTGTCGTCCAACTGTTCAAGGAAAGCGCGGTCGTCGGCATCAAGCGCTGCCGAAACGCGGTCATCGATATGGGTCATGGAGTGTCTCCTGAAAGGGCCGCTTTCAATTTGCGGCGGGCGTGAAACAGGCGCGACTTGGCGGTGCCTGCGGGGATGTCTTGCACTTCAGCGATTTCAGCGAGGGTCAGCCCCTCGATAAAGAACAAATGCGCGGCAAGACGCTGATCGGGCGGCAACATGACAAAGGCTTGCAGGATGCCGAGATTCTCTTCCGCATCGCCAGGCGCGGCAATTTTGGGCAGTTCGTCATCGCTTTCATGCGCGCGCTGATGCTGCTTATTGCGGATCGCATCGGCGCATTTTCGGCGCAGGATGGTGAACGCCCAGGGGGCAAAGCGTGCCGGATTGTTCAGGCGATGAATGCCGCGCATGATTGCCACCCAGCAATCTTGTGTAACGCCATGGGCGGGATCGTCTTCACCCAGCATCCGGCGTGCTGATCGAAGCAGGCGCGGGTGCCAGCGCCGGGCGAGTTCTTCGCTGGCAGCGCGATCCCCGCTCCACACCATGGTGACGAGCAGCTCGTCAAAAATATGCTGTGCATTGCGCAATGTGTGATCCCTGAACTCTTGTCTCGCATGGTTAGTCGGCGGGGAAAGCGAAAAGGTTCATTGGTTAAC
>DFBR01000125.1 GCA_002367375.1 Erythrobacter sp. UBA3075
GATGCAGTGAAGGCTGCAGCCCGGCTGCGCCTACGGCCGATCATTATGACTTCACTGGCGTTCACCATGGGTATGGTGCCTTTGGCGCTTGCTTCAGGTGCCGGTGCCGCAAGCCGCATCTCGGTGGGTACCGGAGTGATGGGCGGAATGGTTGCGACAACCATTTTCGGCATTTTCCTTATCCCGATGCTCTATCTGCTGGTGCGCAGGAATATCAGTCGCAAGCAGCCGGTCGCCGTCGGACATCTGGATGAGGCTGATCCCGGAAAAACGAAACCGGACGACGCAGGACCGAATCCGGATGGGGAGCCAGTCCAATGAAGCGTTTGATTGCCCTGGCCCTGGCATCGACAATGCTGGCAGGTTGCGTCAGCATGGCGCCCGACCATGTCCGCCCGGTACCGCCCACTGCGCCCACATTCGACAGCGAATACCGGCCCAATGGCGAAGTCGTCGCATCCCAGCTCTCCTACCGCGAATGGTTCATGGACCCTCGCTTGCAGGGCCTCGTTGCTCATGCGCTGGAAAATAATCGCGATTTGCTGGCGGCAACCGCGCGCATAGAACAGGCCCGCGCGCGTTACCGCATCCAGGACAGCCGCCGACTGCCAAGCATCGTTGCTGATGCAGGTGCAGTCCGCACGCGCCAGCCGCTTTCGGCCAATCCCGCGCTCGACACAGGTGATGTGGAAGGCGCTCCAGATGCAATCACTTTCAACCGCTTTGACGTGGGCGTGGGCGTCAGTGCATTTGAATTGGACTTCTGGGGCCGGATCGCAAGCCTAAGCGATGCCGCACGCGCTGAATATCTCGCAACGGTTGCGGCGCAGCGTGCTTTCTATCTCTCGCTCATTGCAGATACAGCGACGACCTATTACGAAATCGTCGAGACAGAAGAGCAGATTGCTCTGGCCGAAGCCACCGCCGAAAGCAGGCGCGAAGGGCTACGGATTGCAAAGGTGCGGCTCGAAAATGGCGTAACCTCGGCACTGCCTTTCCGTCAGGCTGAAACACTGCTGACACAGGCCGAACAGCAATTGGCGAGCAAGCAGCTGGCCCTAGCGCGGCTGCGCAATCAGCTGGCAGTGTTGGTAGGGGACACAATTCCTGCGCCGCTTCCAGCAGGGTTCACACTGGCAGAGCTGGGAGATGAGCGTCGGCTGGCGGCGGGCTTGCCGTCCGACCTTCTCCTCTCGCGCCCGGATATCATCGCTGCCGAGGAACAGCTGCGTGCGGCCCGCGCCAACATAGGAGCTGCGCGCGCAGCGTTCTTCCCCACCATATCGCTGACTGGCAATACTGGCTTTTCGTCGAGTAGCCTCGATAATTTGTTTTCAGACGGCAGCTTTGGGTGGAGCTTTGGCCCGGCCATCACTTTGCCCATTTTCGACTGGGGCGCACGCGAGGCCGATCTGGATTTCGCTCAGGCCCTGGAAGTTGAGCAGGTGGCGAATTATGATCGCACCGTGCAAGGCGCGTTTCGGGAAGTTTCGGACGCGTTGGCAGGGCGACGCTGGTTGGCCGAACAGGTTGAAGCCTTGCAGCGTGCTGTGACTGCCCAAGAACGCATCGCTCGCATTGCGCGTCTGCGCTATCGAGAGGGTGTGGCCAATTATCTCGAAGTTCTCGATGCCGAGCGGAACCTGTTCGACGCCCGCCAACAATTGCTTGCGACCGAGCGGGCCTGGCTCCAAAATCGCGCGACGCTATTCGTTGCGCTGGGCGGGGGAATTGGAAACGATAATCCCCTCGGACGCAGGCCCTATTAAAAGCTCTTGCTAATACGGCAAAGGTCGATCGATCGGACGGTTTTCAGACAGCATTTCATCTCAACCTTGCGCCAGCCTTCGAACCAAGAACCGCCTTTGTCCGGCGAGCTCCGGTATCCCCGCAGCGCAGTATGAAGGCCACGCGTCTTTATCTCTCTAGAGGAGCAAACGA
Source organism: Erythrobacter sp. UBA3075 (assembly GCA_002367375.1). Taxonomy (GTDB): domain Bacteria; phylum Pseudomonadota; class Alphaproteobacteria; order Sphingomonadales; family Sphingomonadaceae; genus Alteraurantiacibacter. The sequence goes on from DFBR01000125.1 coordinate 1,942, forward strand.
GCCACGGTATTAGCAATCGAGGCGAGGGTAGATGGTCCCACACGTTTGACGGCAGGGCGAAGATCTCTTTGCCTTAATCAAGGTCGATGATCGTCGGATCATCAGCGGCATTATCTTTGTAATCCGTAACGGCCTGCGCTGGCGCGATGCGCCTGCCCAGTACGGTCCACACAAGACGATCTACAACCGGTTCGTGCGCTGGAGCCGAATGGGCATGTTCAACAAGATCTTTGCAGGCTTGGCGGCGAAGGCGGGCAAGCCGGATCAGTTGATGATTGATGCCACCCATCTGAAGGCGCATCGCACGGCGGCCAGGCTCTTCAAAAAGGGATGTATGGCGATGGCCTGATCGGAATCCTGCGCGACCTGCACGACCAAGTCGATCAAGCCGTCGCCGATGCCTATGGCTGGCCAGCGGACCTCTCGGATGAAGAGATCCTTTTCCGACTGGTCGCGTTGAACAAGGAGCGCGCCGAAGAAGAGGCGCGCGGGCATATCCGCTGGCTGCGCCCGGAGTATCAGAACCCCACCGGTGCGCGGGCGACCAAGGGCGAGACCGCCGACCTTGATCTTGGCGTTGTCGCAAAAGTGGAGAAAGCGCTCTGGCCTAAAGCCCTGCCGGACCATCTCTTCTAACCCACTGAAAAGATGGTGGGCGCGGCAAGGATTGAACTTGCGACCCCACCCGTGTGAAGGGTGTGCTCTACCACTGAGCTACGCGCCCGCCGGAGCCTATCGCTGGAACGGCGATTCTCGGCAGGGGCGCGC
>DFBR01000050.1:0-2264 GCA_002367375.1 Erythrobacter sp. UBA3075
CAACACGCAGCGTCAGGGCAATCGCCAGGAACGCACCAATAACCGTGGCACGCAGCAGCAAGAGCGCGTGAGGCGCGACCGGGTCAACAGTGATCGACGGACTGCCACTCGCCGTGTTGAACGTGAACGGGCTGTAGCGCGTGACAACCGGACGCAGAACCGCCGGGTAGAAAGTCGCAGCCAACAGCGCGCAGAACGTCGCGGTGATCGGCGGGCGCGGGACACTCGCCGTGAAACGCGCAATGATCGCAATCGGACTTACACCAATCGCGACCGGAACCGCTACGACCGTCGGGACACGCGCCGTGACAACCGTCGCTATCGGGACCGCAATGGTTCGTACCGTGATGGCTATCGTCAGGCGCGCCGCGATCATCGCAGGTGGAACCGCAACAGCTGGCGTCAGAACCGTCGCTACAATTGGAACCGCTACCGTTACAACAACCGCAGTACCTTCCGCCTGGGCCGCTATTACTCGCCCTATCGGAACTACAGCTACCGTCGCCTGAGCATCGGGTTCTACCTCGACAATCTGTTCTTCGGTAACCGCTATTGGATCAGTGATCCGTGGCAGTATCGCCTTCCCGATGTCTACGGTCCGTACCGCTGGGTTCGTTATTACGACGATGTGGTTCTGGTGGACATCTACACCGGCGAAGTGGTCGACGTAATCTACGACTTCTTCTGGTAATCGAGCATATGCTCCCAAGGCTACGCTCATTGTCGGAGCGAGTGGCCGGCAGTGGCCCCCCGTCCTTCTAGCAAGGCCGGGGGGTTTCGCGGTTACGCCCCGTCTGAAGGCCCAGCCTTGCCAAAGGGCAGCATGCGAAAGATGCCGCCATCCTTGTCAAAGAATGTGTGCTTGAGCCCGCCAAGAATGTGCAAACCGATCAAGTAGAGCAGAATGTTCCCTCCGGCCTTGTGGAAGTCGGAGATCATCTTGGCCAAATCTTCGTTGTCCCCAAATGGGAGCTGTCCGATGGTGAATAGGCCAAACATATCGATTTCACGCCCGGCAAGAGAACTGGCCAGCCACCCGCCGATCGGCAGACCGAGCAGCAAGATGTAGAATATCACATGCGTCGAGCGCGCCAGAATCCGTTCCCAATTCGCATATGTAGAAGGTAGCGGTGGAACAGGATGCGAAATCCGCCATGCCAGTCGGCCCAGCGTAAGCGCGAGAATGGTGATTCCGATTGCCTTGTGATCAGCGAAAATCGCAATCTTCTCGGGGATACTCTCAGTATGTTCGGCATTTTCGGCTAAGCGCCAATTCCAGACAACCAGCACCGCAATCGTCCAGTGAAAGGCCATCGCGACGGCAGAATAGCGTTGGTGATTTGACATGACGCTTGCTCCTCAATTGCTCGGCACCGTGAATCTGCCCTTGCCTACTGGTCAAAGCAATGAAAAAGCGATTTGCATGACGACGGGCACAAGAAACAAGTTCCCACCCAATGCCGACCAATCGGGCCTGAAGCGCGTCGGCCGCAAGGTGCGTGAGCGCCTCGCCGGCAATCCCACCGCCTATAAGGTGCCGAGCGAAGAGGTGGAGCTATTCGCCGTGGGCGACTTCATGACGCCAGCCGAATGTGCGAAAATGATGGAACTGATCGACGCGACGGCGAAGCCCAGCCGAGTGTTCGATCTGGAATATTCGGACGGTTATCGCACATCATATTCAGGCGATGTCGATCCGCATGATCCGTTTGTGAAGAAGATCAGCCGGCGGATCGACGATTTGCTCGATATCGATCCCAGTTTTGGTGAGACGATTCAGGGCCAGCGCTATATGCCGGGGCAGGAGTTTCAGGCGCATCATGACTGGTTCCATCCGGGCACGACATACTGGGACCTGGAGATGAAGCGCGGCGGACAGCGCAGCTACACCGCGATGGTATTTCTCAACAAAGTGGACGCAGGTGGCACCACCGATTTCACCGATCTCGGCCTGTCGATAGAGCCCAATCCTGGGGTGTTGTTGGCATGGAACAATGCCGATGCGGACGGGATCACCAATCCCAAGACGATGCATGCCGGTCGCCCTGTTCAGCAGGGCAGCAAATACATCATCACCAAATGGTATCGCACCAAGAAGTGGTATTAAGTGACCTGTGCGCTCCGGCGCAGGCAGGGACCTCTCAATGATTGCGCGCGGGTTTCGGGGATATCCCAGCCTCCGCCGGGACTCAGCTTTTCGCCAGCGCTTCAGCGATCAACTGCCGCGTGTTCTCCACGCCATAGAGCGCAATGAAGCTGCCCAT
>DFBR01000050.1:2435-7348 GCA_002367375.1 Erythrobacter sp. UBA3075
GTCGGGGCAATGAAATCGCGATTGTAGGCAAGCGCCTTCTCAACCAACCGGAACAGATCAGGATGATCGTCGGGGTCAGTGTCGTGCATGTAATTGCCGAGATAGGACCACACCTGCTGATGCGTCGCCGTCGCTCCCAGCACGCCCACCAGATTGAGCAGCAGGCCATAAGTAACGGGCAAGGTATCGCCCGCACCCATCGGCGGCTGCGCGCCGCTATCATCCTTCACCCGCAGCAGGTGCCACGCCGGATTGCCGAGCTGCTTTTCAATCGGCTGGTCAGGAATATTACTGCGGAACTGCCAATATTCATCCACCGCGCGCGGGATAACGCCGATATGCAGCTGCTTGGCGCTCTTGGGATTGGCGTAGATGTAATGGCCAAGGCTTTCCTCGCTGCCATAGGTCAGCCATTCCTCAATCGTCAGGCCATTGCCCTTCGACTTGGAAATCTTCTCGCCGTTGGCGTCGAGGAACAGCTCGTAAATCAACCCTTCCGGCTTGCGCCCACCAAGCACCTTGGCGATGCGGCCCGACTGGACGCCGGTATCGGTCAAATCCTTGCCGTACATTTCATAGTCGACGCCCAGCGCGACCCAGCGCATGGCGAAATCGACCTTCCATTGCAGTTTGGCCATGCCGCCCAGCGCGCTTTGTTCAATCACGCTGCCGTCTTCATCGGTGAAGCGCACGATGCCAGCGTCGGCATCGACCACTTCCACCGGCACTTGCAGCACCACGCCTGTCGTCGGGCTGATCGGCATGATCGGAGAATAGGTCGCCGCGCGCTCGGCCCGCAGAGTGGGCAGCATAATGTCGAGGATCGCCTGATTGTGGCCCAGCACGTTCCTCAACGCATCATCGAACGCGCCCGTATTGTAGCGATCGCTGGCGGCAACAAATTCGTAATCGAAACCGAAGCGATCGAGGAAGTCGCGCAGCATCGCATTGTTGTGATGGGCAAAGCTCTCAAACTTCTCGAACGGGTCAGGAATGCGGCTGAGCGGCTTGCCGAGGTTCTCGGTCAGCATTGCCTGATTGGGCACATTGTCCGGGACCTTGCGCAGCCCATCCATGTCATCGCTGAAGGCAACCAGCCGCGTAGGCGCAGGCGTGCCGTCTTCGCTCGCGGCGACGATCTCATACGCCTTGCGCACCAGCGTCGTGCGCAGCACTTCCTGAAACGTCCCGATATGCGGCAGGCCGCTGGGGCCGTAGCCCGTTTCAAACAGCACAGCTTCGCCGCCTCGCTTTCCGTCGCGAAAACGTTTGGCCAACCGCTGGGCCTCTTGAAAAGGCCAAGCCTTGGAGTTGCGAGCGGCTGTGATGAGATCGGTGCTGAACATAGCGGCGAGCTTTTGCGCAAGCACGCCCGTTTCGCAAGTGCGAAAGATGGCAGGGCCTTGCCGCCGGTTACGCGAGGAAGCTGATCAGTTCCAGTCGAAGGATATTTTGCGGTTGACGGTTGCGGGTCGAGTCCGCCGCTTCTCGCGCGCCTCAGCCTGCGCCTGATCGCGACGCTTCTCCGCGAGATTGGTGGTCACCAATCCATTGCCTTGATCAGCGTTTTTGGGCGGCTGAGGGACGGTAGCGGGAGCGCGCGTTGTCACCAAACCGCCGTTCCCTCGCGGTGCGGCAATACGCGATTGCACAAGGCCTGACTGGTCCGGCTGACGAGCCACCGGCGCTGGCTGTGGTTGTGGCGGAGCCATTGGCGCAGGCGTCGGCTTGCTCGCAGGCGTTATCCGAAGCGGTTCTATCACCTCGGGCACCATTGGCTTGTCCAATCGCACGCGGAATGCGGTGACAAAGCGGCGCAACAGCAAGACCAAGGCCGCAATCGCTAGGAATGACACAAGGAACGCGATGAGCGTCCACATGAAGCTGCTGTCGGCAATTGGCTCCGGTACCTCTTCGCTGGAAATCTCGGCAGCATGGTCCGCAGCTGGATCAGCGGAAGTTTCGCCTGGCCTGGTTTCGGTCGCGATTGGAGAATCTATCACCGCCCCTGTCGACACTGCGGATTGTGGTTCCGCCACACGGCGCTGCGCCTGATTCGTGGGTTGCGGCTGAGTCGCAACGGGAGCGGACGCTGCCCGTGGTTCCGGCTCAACTTGCAAGTCGCGTGGTTCCGGCACCGACCTCGCAGGAGAGGCCACTGGCTGCGGCTGCACAATTTCACGCGCAGGCGCATCAGCGGGGCGCGCGGGACCAATGACAGGCGTTGCATCACCGCTCGATGGCAGCGAAAAATCGCCTGGAATGCGCGGATCAGTGAGAATGGGGACCGACGTTGCCGTCGGTGTCGGTGCCGCTTGCTCGGGCGCATCCTGAGCACTCGCCACAAAGGGCGCGCACAGCAGTAGCGCCGCGCACACGATCCCAGCCGCAAAACGGTTCGGTCGAATTCCATCCATCGCGCGGCCATTATACGAAGGCAGCCCGTGATTTTCCTGAACAAATGGTCAGGTCCCGCCATTCATACCGGGTGAACGCGGCAAACAGACAGCGATTCGCGGCGAGACGAGCGCGCTCTTGTCCACGGTGCATACCCCATTCGACCAGTTTTCCCGAGGAAGACTAGCCACCCAGATGTTTACATTTCGTTCTTGTGCTGGATAGTGGCCCGCAATGTCCGCCCCCTCGCCCCCGCCTCCTGCGCAAGCTGTTCCCTTGGCCGCTATCCATGCCAGCCATGCCGGAAGCTGGGTACGTGATCCCAATGCCGCGACGCGCGGCGTGGCCAAGGGCGAAGCAGTCATGGCCGCCGCCGATACGCCGCATCTGCTGATCAACGCGCCATTGGTGGCAACGCGGCTGGGCTATCCCGACCTTTCGGGGCTCGACCTGCTGGAGCTGTTCGCCTTCATCCACCCCGCGCGTTTTTGCGTTCCAACCGCGAAGGGCCTTGCCGACGCGCTTGATCTGGAAGAACCGAAAGACGGCGCGGCGGTGCCCGAATTCCTGCAAATGGCGGCGGGCGTCCTGCTAGCGCGCTGTGAGGCGGAGGATTGGCCGGAGCGCGAAGGCGCTTGGAGCGGGTTGCAATCGCTCGCCCGGATGCGCTGGCCATGGGCACAGGTGATCGCACCGCATATCGCCAAGCCCGAAAAGGCGGAGAAATGGCTGTTCTCACGCCTGCCCGAATGGGAGGAGGCAGCCGAACGCCCGCAACCTGCACAGGTGACGCTGAGCGAGACTGCGATACACGGCCAGCTGGAACGGCTGACCGGTTCAAATGCGGAACGGCGTGAGGGCCAGCACGACTATGCCGGTGACGTGGGCGCTATCTTCGCGCCGCGCGAAAAGCGCAGCCGACCGCATGTATTGCTGGCCGAGGCAGGCACCGGGATCGGCAAGACGCTCGGCTATCTCGCTCCTGCCTCGCTCTGGGCGCAGCAGGCGCAGGGAACCGTCTGGGTGAGCACCTACACCAAGAACCTGCAACGCCAGCTACGCGCCGAGAGCAAGCGCGCATGGCCAGAGCGACGCGAAGACGGTTCGCGCCCTGTCGTGGTGCGCAAGGGGCGCGAGAATTACCTTTGCCTGCTCAATCTGGAAGACGCGCTGCAAGGCGGCTTTGGCGGACGCGCGGCAATCCTTGCGCAGTTGGTGGCACGCTGGACTGCCTACAGCCGCGATGGCGATATGATCGGCGGTGACTTGCCCGGCTGGCTTGGCACGCTATTCCGCCAACGGGCAATCCGCAGCCTGACCGACCAGCGCGGCGAGTGCATCTATGCTGGCTGCCCGCATTACCGCAAATGCTTCATCGAACGTGCGACCCGCGCCAGCGCGCAGGCTGATCTAGTGATCGCCAATCATGCTTTGGTGATGGTCAACGCAGCGCGAGGGCGCGACCATGCGCAGCGCCCCACCCGCATCGTGTTCGACGAGGGGCATCACGTTTTTGACGCCGCCGATTCCACCTTTGCCGCTGCACTCACCGGGCAGGAGGCCATCGAACTGCGCCGCTGGATTGTCGGCCCCGAACGTGGCTCCAAGGGAAGGCGGCGCGGTCTTTCAGCCCGACTGGCGGATGTCGCCAGCTATGACGATGCAGGCGGCGAGGCGATTAATGCAGCCTGCGAAGCCGCCGCCGCACTGCCCACGGAAGGTTGGCTGGGCCGGATTGCCGAGAATGCGCCGTCGGGAGAGATTGAAACACTGCTCGCCGCCGTACGCGCCACGGCCTATGCCCGCGATGAAAGCGGCGCGCTGGAATCCGGCTACGGAATAGAGACAGAGGTTGCTGGACTGGACGGGCCTTTTGTCGAACACGCGCAGGCAGCGGCGCAGGCGCTTACGCAAATCCGCGTCCCGCTTATCAAGCTGGGAATGCGGCTGGAAGCGATGCTGGAGGACGCACCCGATTGGCTCGACGGACAAGGCCGCGCGCGTATCGAAGGCGCACGCTTCTCACTCTCGTGGCGGATCGATACTCTGGCGGCGTGGGAAGCGCTGCTTTTGCGGCTCGGTGGCCCGGCGGATGGTGATTTCGTCGATTGGCTGGCGGTCGACCGTAATGAGGCGCGCGAGTTTGACATCGGACTGCATCGCCGCTTCCTCGATCCGATGAAACCTTTCGCACAGACGGTGCTCGATGGCGCACATGGCGTCATGTTGACCAGCGCCACGCTGACTGACCGCGCACCTGACGGGCGCGATTGGGCCACCGCCATCACCCGCTCCGGCGCGCCGCATATCGAAGTGCAGCCGCGTGTGACCGAAGCGGAAAGCCCGTTTGACTATGCCAACAACGCCGAAGTGCTGATCGTCACCGATGTGAAGAAGGGCGATCTTGCGGGTCTGGCGGGCGCCTATGCGCGGATTATCGAAGCGAGCGCGGGCGGCGTGCTTGGCCTGTTCACCGCGATCCGCCGGATGCGCGCCGTGCATGGCCGGATTGCCGA
>DFBR01000061.1:0-3730 GCA_002367375.1 Erythrobacter sp. UBA3075
ATTGCGCTGGCGCTGGCGATACCGGGTGAAGCGGTCATGGGACTTGGCGGACCAGCGATTGTCGGAGGCACTGCCGCGCTCGCGCTGCTGCTGATTGCGGAGGCGGTCGCGTCGATGGCGGTCGTGTCCGAAGGCGTGCTCGTTTACATCGCGAAGAAGCGCAATCTGGGTATTTCGATCGCAGTGATCGCCTTGCAAATTGTGCTGACAGTCAGCTTTATCGTGCTCGCGCGCTATTGGGGAATGGGCGAAGGCTATTTCACAGGCGCAGCGGCGATGGCGCTGCTCTTGGCGCTGGGCTTCTCTAGCCTGGTGAAGGCGCTGCTACTCAAATCACTGCTGAAGGCCCCGATTGGCAATTTGCGCTGGGCGCTTGTGTGGGCGACGGGTGCGGCGGTGCTGATGGGGCAATTGGCAATTTTGCTGCCTGAATGGGCCGAGCTTGTGTTTGGTATCCCCGCGATCATCGGCGTCTATGGCTGGGTCATCTGGACGCGCGGCTTTGGCGAGGAAGACCGGGTGCTGTTCAAGAAAAGCAAGACCGCGCCGGAAAGCGACGACGCGACACCGTCTGCAAGCTGACCGAGACATTCAGAAGGGGTTCAGTGGCGCAGGCCAATCCTTCTTCCACTTTTTGAGTGGGGGACTTCATGCACAAGACCGGAAAATTCGCCGCCATCGCTGTCATCGCCAGTCTGGCTTTTGGCCAGCCGACACAGCAATTCACTGCCAATGCGCAAGACGCGGGGCGGACCGATTTCGGGCGTTTCGCCATGCAGGCCCCGCCGTTGCCGGAAGGGTGCGTGCTGCCTCCACCACAGGAGCGGCGTGACCTCAGGAGGCGGTCGCAATTGCAGAATGTTCCGGTTAGCGTTGCGCCATCGCCGCCGCCTCCACCACCTCCTCCACCTCCTCCACCTCCGCCCCCAACGGGTGCGAGTAGCGGGGAAAACGACAATATTGTAGTTACAGGTACGCGGCGCGTCCAACAGCTACACGATACTCCCGTGGCAGTCAGCGTTTTGGGCGCTGAAGAGATACCGCAGGCCGCTGAGCCACAAACCAGCACCACATCCCCGGTCACACCGCCCCGCTGGCGCTATGTCCCAGCCGTGCATGTGCCGGTCGATCCGGGCCGCGAGCAGTATGACGGCGAAGAGGTCGCGCCCGCGCTCTGGACGCTTGAACAGCCTGTCTCCACCTTCTCGGTCGATGTCGATACCGGCGCTTATGCCAATGTTCGGCGGTTCCTGTCCGAAGGTCGCCTGCCGCCGCAAGATGCAGTGCGGACCGAGGAGCTGATCAACTACTTCCGTTACGACTATCCGCTGCCGCAGGACCGTGAGCAGCCTTTCTCCGTCACGACAGATACTGCTGTTACACCGTGGAACGAGAGCACGCGCCTGCTGCGTATTGGTCTGCGCGGGTACGATTTGCCGCGCGACGACCGTCCGGCAGCAAATCTCGTATTCCTGCTCGATGTTTCGGGTTCGATGCGTTCGCGTGACAAGCTGCCGCTGGTGCAGGCAGCAATGCGGATGCTTAGCAGCGAATTGACCGAGCAGGACCGCGTTTCCATCGTTGTCTATGCCGGTGCGGCTGGTGTCGTGCTGGAGCCGACCAATGATGAATGCGATATCCGCATTGCTATCGAGCAATTGCGTGCAGGCGGTTCAACCGCTGGCGGCGCAGGCATCCAGCTTGCCTACAACGTCGCGCGCGGCAGTTTTATCGAAGGCGGCGTCAACCGCGTGATCCTCGCCACCGATGGGGATTTCAATGTCGGCATCCGTGATCGCGGCGCGCTGATCGAAATGATCGAAGCGCAGCGCGAAAGCGGCATCACGCTTACCACTCTGGGTTTTGGCACCGGCAATATCAACGACGCCATGATGGAACAGATCGCTGACCACGGGAATGGCAATTACGCCTATATCGACAGCGCGATGGAAGCGCGCAAAGTGCTGTCGGAGGAAATGACCTCCACCCTTTTCACCATCGCGCAGGACGTGAAAATCCAGGTCGAGTTCAACCCTGCTATCGTGTCGCAATACCGCCTTGTCGGCTACGAAAACCGTGCGCTTCGTGAGGAAGACTTCGACAATGACACAGTCGATGCGGGGGATATCGGCGCGGGGCATCAGGTGACTGCACTGTATGAGATTGTGCCTGCCGGAACGAGTGGCTGGATGCGCCCGCGCCGCTATGCCGACCGTCCGCAAGCTCCGCAAAACCGCACCGACGAAATGGCCTTTGTGCAATTGCGTTACAAATTGCCGGGTGAAGACACATCGCGCCTGATCCAGCGTCCGCTGTCCAGCAGACTGCTCGCCAATGCCGGAGAGGCGCGCGGCGATATGGCATTCGTTACGGCAGTGGCCGCCTATGGCCAGCGTCTGCGCGGGGACAGCCTGCTGAACGGCTTCGGCCACCGCGATGCAGTCGCGCTGGCGGGAGATCAGGATGGCTATTGGCGCGAGGAATTCCTGCAACTCGCCGCGCTTGCGGAATCGCTCGACGGGCGTTGATCGACCGCGCTAAGGGGGCGGCGAATGAACATCTTTCGTCGCCCTCCGCTTGTCGTCGCGCTTGGTGCCTCTGCCATATTCCTGCTCGCACGCTTCGTAGCCGGAGCCAGCGCGCCCGAATTCGCTGCGCGTCTTTCAACTGAGGCCCCTGCCTCAATCACAGAAGCTGGCGGTGGCGGGCATGTCCGGGCCATATTTCTAACCCAACGCGGCCTGCCCAGTCGCCACCCGCTGCTGGTTGGCGGAGAACCGCTCGACGAAACCACACGCGCCGATATTGCCCATGCGGTTGCAAGCATTCCCGGCGTGGGCGGGATCCGCTGGTCCGATGGCGACATGATGGCGATGGGCGGCGAACAGGTGTTCCGCCCGCTGCATTGTCAGGAGGACGTTCAGGCCCTGCTGCGCGCCCGCAGCATTCGTTTCGAGGAAAGCTCCAGCCGCATGGATATCGGCAGCGACGAGCTGATCGACGAAGTTGTCACAGCCTTGCGCCCCTGCCTTGGCGCGATCATCCTGATTACCGGCCACACCGACAATTCCGGACCCGAACCGGGCAATATTGCCCTTTCGTCAGAACGGGCCAATGCGGTGCGTGCGGCGCTGGTGGAGCATGGCATTCCGGCAGACGGCCTTCGCACGCGCGGTGTCGGCTCACGTCGTCCCGTCGAAGGACTAGAACCGACAGACCCTGCCAATCGCCGCATCGAGTTTTCGGTCATCGCGACTGAACCCATCCGCCCTACCCCCGTCGATACGCCTGCGCCGCGCTGAGCGGTGGCAGCGTGCTTGCGCAGAACCACTTTGCACCATTAGGAAACATATCATGCCGATCTGGATGGAAGTTTTTGTGCTGATGCTACTCGCCTATATGGCAGGGCTTGGCATTGGCTGGTCCATCTGGGGTCGCGCCTCCTGATTTGATCAGGCGGACACATCATATTGAAAGAGGAAGCCTTACACATGCCCGAATTGTTGCAGGAATATTGGCTGCTGATCCTCGCCGCGCTTGTGATCGGCATCGTGGTGGCGTGGTGGATATTCCATGCCTCGCGTCGCACGCGGGTGGAGCTGGAGGACAAGCCTTCGGAAAGCGGCGGAGCAAAGCGCAACCAGGCGTTGATTGACGCTCCGCCCGTCGCAAGTGCGGCGCCCGGTCCAATCTCTGTTGCCGCGACTGCCGATAAAGTAGCGGCAACATC
>DFBR01000061.1:3838-5200 GCA_002367375.1 Erythrobacter sp. UBA3075
GCTGACGACCTTCGCCGCATCAAGGGCCTTGGGCCCAAGCTGGTCAGCCTGCTGGCCGAGCACGGGATCACCAGCTTCGCGCAAATCGCAGCATGGGATGATGCCGAAATCGACCGGATTGATGCGCAGCTTGGTCGTTTTCAGGGCAGAATTCGGCGGGATGACTGGGTCGCACAGGCGCGCTTTCTCGCAGCAGAGGACATCGCCGGTTATGAAGATCGCTTCGGTAAGGTCTGATCATAGATTAACCTTTGCGGGAACCCGCACCCGCCGTGCCGCGTAGTAAATGCTACGGAATAGAGGCAAGGCGCCAAGGCGGAACCATCATGGCAACTCAATTGCAGGCAGATCGGCACAGCGTGCTTGTCGTCGAAGATGAATTCATCATTGCCCTCGACTTGTCCGAAACGGTTCGCGATCTTGGTCACAAAGTCGAAGGCCCCTATGCCAATGGCGATCACGCGCTGATCGCGATTGGTGAGAATTTGCCTGATGTGGCAATCCTGGATGTGATGGCCGCCGATGGTGAGGTGTTCCCGCTGGCCGATGTCCTCACGGAAGCAGGCGTGCCGATCATCTTCCATTCGGGCCACGTGACGCAGCGCGACATTGCCGAACGCTATCCCGGTGCAATGGCAGCGCAAAAGCCGTGTCCGCCAAGCGAATTGATCGACATGATCGAAAAGGCTGTAGAACGCGCGCAGTAAAGCGCGTGATTGCAGCAAATACCTTTATTTGGCTCCTTGCCGCGCACCCGATGAAAATCTAGGGCGGCTCTCAAAGGAGACTATCTACATGGCCGACATGGTTCCGTTCGATTGGGCCGACCCATTCAACCTCGATGACCAATTGTCAGAGGAAGAACGCATGGTGCGCGATGCCGCGCATGGCTTCGCGCAGAGCGAGCTGCAACCGCGCGTAATCGATGCGTATGCAAATGAAGTGGACGCGCCTGAACTGTTCCCCCTGATGGGCGAAGCGGGCCTGCTCGGCGTCACAATCCCCGAAGAATACGGCGGCGCTGGCGCAAATTATGTCTCCTATGGCCTTGTCGCGCGGGAAATTGAGCGGGTCGATAGCGGCTATCGCTCCATGGCCAGCGTGCAATCCAGCCTCGTGATGCACCCGATCCACGCCTACGGCTCTGACGAACAGCGCGCGAAATACTTGCCCGGCCTCGCCAGCGGCCAGTTGATCGGCTGCTTCGGACTGACAGAGCCTGATGCAGGTTCCGACCCGTCCGGCATGCGCACCTACGCCAAGAAAGATGGCGATGGCTACTCGCTGTCCGGCGCGAAAACGTGGATTTCCAACTCCCCGTTTTCCGATGTCTTCGTGGTCTGGGCGAAATCCGAAGCGCAT
>DFBR01000061.1:5235-6922 GCA_002367375.1 Erythrobacter sp. UBA3075
AATCGGCGGCAAGCTCAGCCTGCGGGCCAGCACCACTGGCATGATCCAGATGGACGAGGTCAAATTGCCTGCCGATGCATTGCTGCCCAATGTCGAAGGCATGAAAGGCCCGTTTGGCTGCCTCAACCGGGCGCGTTACGGAATTTCCTGGGGCAGTATGGGTGCGGCCGAATTCTGCTATCACGCAGCGCGGCAATATGGCCTAGATCGGCACCAATTCGGCGTCCCGCTGGCATCCAAGCAGCTCTACCAGTTGAAACTGGCTGACATGGCGAGCGAAATCGCGCTTGGCCTGCAGGCTTCCTTGCGCGTCGGGCGCTTGCTCGATGACGGTCGCTATGCGCCGGAAATGATCAGTGTGGTCAAGCGCAACAATGTCGGCAAGGCGCTCTCGATTGCCCGCACCGCTCGCGACATGCACGGCGGCAATGGCATTTCTGAGGAATATCAGGTGATGCGTCACATGGTAAATCTAGAGACCGTCAATACTTATGAAGGAACTCACGATGTACATGCGCTCATCCTTGGACGTGCCATCACCGGCATTTCAGCGTTCTAGGAGAACGGGCTGTCCTAATTGTGCTGCAATTTCGCAACACCAAGGAAAGCTCTGAAAAAATTCACTTCGCAGATGCGGAACAATGAGGCATTAGAGGCATTGTGATCAGTAATGCAGGGGCGACTAGTTCCTGCGTGATTTGAAGGGAATACCATGAAGAAACTACTTCTTTCTGCGTCCGTTGCGGCGCTTGCCATTCCAGGGGTTGCGCAAGCAGACCCCTATATCGCCATCAGTGGTGGCGTCACTGCAGCGGAAAACGCCGATAACGAAGGCGTTCTCACATCGGACATTCCCGGCCGTGCGGGTGGTCAGGCTGGCGTTCCGACGGGAACTGCCTATTCGTTTGAAACCAATGGTGACCTCGGCTGGAACGTAAACGGCCAGATCGGCTATGCGTTCGACAGCGGCGTGCGTATCGAGCTCGACGGCAGCTATGTCACCTACGACATCGAAAACCACTTCAACCCGATTCTGGGCGGTGCGTCGATCAATGACCCCGACGTGGATTTCCTGACCCGCACCGGACCGACCGGTACGTCGGTTGGTGAACTTCTTGCCGATGGCCGCGGTGACGTGGAAAGCTACGGTGTTTTCCTCAACCTGCTGTATGACTTCGATCTCGGCGCTGTGAAGCCTTACTTGGGTGCCGGTGCAGGCCTTTATGTGATCGATGTAGATTACATTCCTGGTGGCACGTTGATCGCCAATGATGCTGACACCAATTTCGCCTATCAGGGCATCGCTGGTGTTTCGGGTCAACTGTCCGACCGTGTCGAACTGTTCGCCGAATATAAGTATCGCGGCCTCTTCAACGAAGCCGACATGACCAACCGTCTGTTCCCGGCTACGCTGCAAGTTGACACGACGCAGCACATCGGTGCGCTCGGCCTGCGTTTCGCGCTGGGTGGCGAGGAAGCTCCTCCTCCGCCGCCTCCACCGCCACCTCCGCCTCCGCCGCCTCCTCCCCCGCCACCACCTCCGCCTCCGCCGCCTCCGCCGCAGGCTCAGTGCAACACGGGGCCGTATATCGTGTTCTTCGACTGGGATCAGTCGGACATCACGCCGGAAGCAGCGACCGTGCTCAACAGCGCCGTCACCGCATATGGCGATTGCGGTAATGCCAGC
>DFBR01000043.1 GCA_002367375.1 Erythrobacter sp. UBA3075
AGCTGCGCGATAACGTCTGAGGCAGCCTTGCGCGCGCCCCACGCCAGCCATGCTGCAATAATAAGGCCGAACAGCGGATCGGCGAGCGCGAATCCCAAAAAAGCGTCGAGCGCGAGCGCTGCGATCACTGCCAGATTGAGCAGCAGATCTGACTTGTAATGCAAGTGGTCAGTCCCGATGGCGACCGAGCGGGTCCGCGCAATCACATGCCTCTGCCAGCCGAGCAGTGCGAGTGTCAGCACGATGGCCAGCAGCGAAACACCAATGCCCTCTTCGGGCGCTGCAACACGCCCACCTTCAAGCAATTGCTGAATCGAGCGGATCGCAATGCCAAAGGCGGAGAGCGCGATCAGCACGATCTGCACCAGCGCCGCAACAGCTTCCGCCTTGCCATGGCCGAAGCGGTGATTGCGATCGGCTGGCTGCGCTGCGACCCATACGCCCACGAGCGTAGCAAGACTGGCCACAAGGTCGAGCGTGCTATCAGCCAGACTGCCCAGCATGGCGGTAGAGCCCGTGCGCCAGCTCGCCCAGCTTTTGACCGCCACCAGCACCACAGCCACCGTGATCGAGGCGAGCGCGGCGCGGCGTGTGAGAGAGGCGCGCTTATCGTTTGCGGACAGGTCACTCATGGATAAAGCAGCGTACTCGTCCAACCATCGCCGTCTGGCACAAAACGGCGCCGTTCGTGCAGGCGGTTGGGCCGGTCGGACCAGAATTCGATAGCGGTCGGCGTGCAGCGAAAGCCCGTCCAATGCGGCGGACGCGGCACTTCGCCGGCCTCGGCATATTGCGCCTCGATCTGCGCGACACGCTCCAGATATGTCTCGCGCGCGTCGAGCGGGCGCGACTGGTCGCTGGCGGCAGAACCGACCTGGCTGACAAAGGGGCGCGACTGGAAATAGGCATCCGCTTCGGCGCTGGTAACTTCGGTCAGCGGGCCTTCAATGCGGATCTGGCGGCGCAGGCTTTTCCAATGAAACAGCAATGCCACCTGCATATTGGCGCGAATTTCCCTGCCCTTGCGGCTGTGCACATTGGTATAGAATACGAAACCGTCGGGTCCGTGACCCTTCAGCAGAACCATCCGTGCCGATGGCGCGCCATCGGGCGTCGCGGTTGCGAGCGCCATCGCATTGGCGTCGTTCGGCTCGCTCTCCTTAGCCGTAGCAAACCAGTCATCAAAAATGGCGCAAGGATCGGTGGTAGGAATAGGATCGTTTTCAGGCATAGCAGCAGTCATCCAGCGGGCTGATGTTTTCTATTGTGGAGCACATGGAGCAGTGTTCTGGCCGGAAAAACCACCGCGCTGCTGGCACATCCTCGCAAAAACAGAAATTTGACGTCAAAATCATGCGAGCTGACCTAGGCCCAGTCTGATAAGTAGGGAAGGCATCTCTTGCCGAATCCTCCCGCATTACCTAGCTAACACACCATGAGTGACCCTTATTCCACCCTTGGCGTGAGTCGTTCCGCGAGCGAAAAGGACATCAAGTCCGCCTATCGCAAGCTCGCCAAGGAACTGCATCCGGACAAGAACAAAGACAATCCGAAGGCGACCGAACGCTTTTCCAAGGTTACGCAGGCCTATGATCTGCTGTCCGACAAGGACAAGCGCGCGCAGTTCGACCGCGGCGAAATTGATGCTGACGGCAACCCGGCCATGCCCTTTGGCATGGGCGGTGGCGGAGGGTTTGGCGGCGCGCGGCCCGGCGCGGGGCCAAACGGCTATTCCTCGCGCGATTTTCAGGGCCTTGGCGCAGAAGACCTCGATATTGGCGATCTGTTCGAGGGGCTTTTCGGGCGCGGTGGCGGCCAACGATCTGCGCAAGGCGGTATGGGCGGCGGCCAGCGCCGACCCCCGCCCCCACCACCGCGGAAGGGAGCCGACATCCGTTACAAACTCGCCGTGCCATTCGTGGATGCGGCCTCCCGCGCCAAGCAGCGCATCACGCTGGCGGACGGCAAGACTATCGACCTCTCACTCCCCGCAGGTGTGGAAGATGGCACGCAGATGCGCCTCAAGGGCAAGGGTCAGCAAGGGCCGGGCGGCTTTGGTGACGGAATCGTGGAGATCGATATTCAGCCGCATGCCCATTTCTGGCGCGAAGGCGATGATGTCCGGCTCGATCTGCCGATCACGCTTGATGAGGCGGTGAATGGCGACAAGGTGAAAGTGCCCACGGTCGATGGCGCGGTCATGCTGACCGTCGCCCCCGGATCAAGTTCGGGCAAAGTCCTGCGCTTGAAAGGCAAGGGATTCAGCAAGAAGGGCGGCGGGCGCGGTGATCAGCTGGTGACGCTGGAGATTCAACTGCCCGAAGATGTGAGCGAGCTCGCCGAAAAGCTTAAGGGCTGGAGCGATGACAGCGATCTTCGTGGCGATATGGGCGGTTAGCTGCGCCTGTTACATCCAGTCAGGCTCGACACAGGGTTTGCGCCTGTTAAAACGTTAACAACATGGCTCGCCATCCCCTGACCGATACCCATCCTGAAAAGAGCGAGCCTTTGCCCGACTATTCGCCGGAAGCGCGGCGACGACAGGCACGCGAGGATGCCGCCACGCGTAAGAAGCTTGTCCACCACATCGGCCCCGGCACCAGATTTTTTCAGGTCATCAAACGCGTGGTCGTCAGCACCTTCAATGACGGCACCATCCATGCGGGCAACCTCGCCTACATGTCGATCCTGGCGATTTTTCCCTTCTTCATAACAGGTGCGGCGATCTTTTCCGCCATCGGCGAACAGGCGGATCGCGCCGCCACGATCGACGCCCTGCTGACCGCACTCCCGCCCGTGGTGGGCGAGGTTATCAAACCCGTGGCGCGCAATGTGATCGAGGCGCGTAGCGGCTGGTTGCTGTGGATCGGCGGCGCCATTGGCCTGTGGACCGTAGGCAGCCTTGTCGAAACCATCCGCGACATCCTGCG
>DFBR01000017.1:0-1918 GCA_002367375.1 Erythrobacter sp. UBA3075
CGCCACGCCCAGATCGAACAGGCTGGGCCGTGTGCGCGCGGCAATCTCTGTGGTTAATTCCTGCAAAGGAGACAGAAAAACGATGAGCGCGCAGAACAAAACCGCCACCATGACACCCACTGCAAGCGATTTTGCCGATTGCCGCAACCACTGGAAATCACCGATGGCCAGTGCAAAGCCGACGCCCATGATCGGGTCCATCAGCGGGCTGAGCAACATCGCCCCGATCACAACTGCCGCCGATCCCTGCAACAGGCCCAGCACGGCAATGCCTGCCGACATGGATATCATCAGCAGGTAACGGGCCGACAGCACGCATTCGGCCCGGCGTTTCTCGATCACAGCGACCTGATCGACGGAGCTGGTTACATCGCGCCGCCACCAGCCGTTGAGGCTGGAAAGCACATGGCCGAAGCCCTGACGTTCTTCCTTGCCTGCCTCAGCCGCGCCGCCTGACGCGCTTGCGGCCTCCGCATCTCGCAGCTCTGGCCCGTTAGTGCTCACGTTTGGTGTTTGCATTACCGCACAATATCGCGGAAACTCCTCGCACACAAAGGGTGAAACGCCCGCAACTTGAATAACGTGTCTTGTATGCCTAATACAGTAGGTAACAATATGAGGCAGGGCAGGAAGGAAAATCGCCGCGATGGCCACGACGAACGAGACGACCACCAAGACCGCAACCGATCTGGAGCTGACGCCGCCCGATCCTGTGCCAGCTATCGCGCCCGAAAAGGCCGTTGGCCTCGTCCCGGTCAGCGAAGAGAAGAAGACCGCGCTGCAGGAAAAGGTCGATGGGTTCGTCAACGAACTGGTCGCGCTTGATGCCAATTCGCCCGATTTCGGCAAGAAGGTCGATCAGATCACCAGTATGGGGCGCAAGGAAATCATGGCGGCCAGCCAGATGTCCAACCGCTTCCTCGATCGCCCGGTGCGCGCGATGGATCAGGAAACCGGTGTTGGCACCGATCTGGCTGAATTGCGGCGCACGGTCGAAGATCTCGATCCCGGCCGCAAAGGCAAGATGCGCGGCCGCAAGTTGTTCGGCATCATTCCCTTCGGCAACAAGCTGAGGAATTACTTCGACAGCTACACCAGCGCGCAAGGCCACATCCAGTCGATCCTCGCTCGGCTTTCGAGCGGCAAGGACGAACTGCTGATGGACAATGCCGCCATCGATGTGGAGCGCCAGAAGCTGTGGGAAGCCATGGGCAAGCTGGAACAGATGATCCATATCGCCAAAGCGCTTGATGGAGAGCTTGAGGAAAAGGCTACCGAACTGGATTCCAGCGATCCGGAAAAGGCCAAGGCCATTCGCGAAACCGCGCTGTTCTATGTCCGCCAGCGCACGCAGGATTTGCTGACACAGATGGCGGTTTCGGTGCAGGGTTATCTCGCGCTCGATCTGGTGAAGAAGAACAATGTCGAACTGGTGAAGGGCGTGGACCGCGCCAGCACCACCACCGTTGGCGCGCTGCGCACCGCCGTGACCGTGGCGCAGGCGATGACCAACCAGCGGTTGGTGCTGGGCCAGATCACTGCGCTCAACCAGACCACGGCAGGCATCATCGATTCCACCGGCGAATTGCTGCGCAGCAATACTGCGCAAATCCACGAGCAGGCGGCCAGCAGCACCATCCCGATGGAAACGCTGCAACGCGCATTCCAGAACATTTACGACACCATGGACGAGGTCGACCAGTTCAAGCTGCGCGCGCTCGATTCCATGAAGCAGACCGTGGATGTGCTTTCGACCGAGGTGGAGAAATCCAAGGGCTATATCGCCCGCGCCGAAGGCCAGGCGCAGGCTGCACAGCAGGTCAATGACAGCGGCCTGTTGAGCCTGGAAGGCTGAGCGAACACCGATGGCTGATTCTACGCACGATTCCGACCGGATTCTTTCCGAAAGCCGCGCCGT
>DFBR01000017.1:2017-6111 GCA_002367375.1 Erythrobacter sp. UBA3075
GCCAATTATCCCAAAGTCAAAGCGCCCAAGCGCGTCGATCTCACCCGCACGCAGGATGCCAAGCAATTGGTCGCCCGGACCGAATTGTGGCTCGAGCATCAACGCCCCGCCCTGCCCGCGCCTGCGGTCAAGCTAGTGGACGATCTGGGGGTGCAATTGGATGCACTCGGCAAACAGTTGGCGCATGTCGACCCCGCACACCCCGCCGCTGCTGAAACGCGCAAGCTGGTGGGCGAATATCTGCCCGAAACGGTCGAAGGCTATCAGCGTATTCCGGCTCACTTGCGCGGCGAGGAACGCGCCGGGTCGACGCCGGACAAGCAATTGGTCGACAGCCTTGGCAAGATCAGCCGCGAAATCGACCATGTGACGCGGCAATTGGCCGAAGGCTCGCTCGATGACCTCGCGATCCGCAGCCGCTATCTCGATTACAAATATGGCGACGGCGATGCCTTGCCAATTGGCGATACGCCTTCCGCAGAAGGGGCCGGTGTGCCGATCAGTGATGAAGGTTCGGGTGTCCCGCTCGATTTCGACCGCGAGAAGAGCAAGAACTGATGGAAGTCGCCATTCCCCACCAGCTGGGCCGAGAAGAGGTCCGCCGCCGTCTGCAAAGCAGCAGCCACGAGATCGCGGACGCTATCCCCGGCGGCATGGCCGATGTGCAGACCAGCTGGCCGAGCGAAGACCGCATGGCGATGGCGATCACCGCCATGGGCCAGATGATGAGCGGCCATATCGATATCGAGGACGATCAGGTCCTGTTCCACATGGAAATGCCGCCCGCACTGAGCTTTCTCAAACCCATCGTCGAAGGTGCGATCAGGCAAGGCGCGCAAAAGATGCTCGAACCGCCGAAGGACTGATCAGCGCGGCGTCAAAGATCGCGCTCGTATTCGAGGAAATTGGCCGGGATGCGCAGCGCCTCTGTTCCTTTGCGCGTTTCATGCAGGAACACGACAAGCGCCCACATCATCAGCCCAATCGCGAGGATGAATGTTCCGGCAGCTATCGGATTGAGCCCGACATGCGCGAATTCTTCAACGAACAGCAAGACCACCGTTAAACCGATGCTCAGCGACGCCAGCACCAGCAGCAGCAAGGCGTGCCCCAGCAGTGCGATGCGTTGGTCGCTGATGCGGATTTCGCGCACCACAATGTCATGTTCCGCATCGCTGGTCTGCGCATAATGCCCCTGCAATTCGCGGCTGCGATCCACCACTCGGCCTAGTCGCTGGGTCAGCGTGGCGATGATGTTGCCGATGGCGACCAGCACGAAGACTGGCGCTAGCGCGAGCTGGATGGTTTGCGCGATTATCGCGCCTTCGCCGGTTGTGATAATGTCCATCGGCAATTCGCCCTTTATTGGTTCTTCGCGCCGTCCAATGTGCCGACTTTCTGGCCGCCCGCCATCGTCGTGACAAGCACTTCGTCACCGTCGACGACCACGGCGACATCTTCCAGCCCGATGACCGAGACACGCGGGCCGTCGCTATCGACGAGCACTCGTGTGCAATCCACCAATTCGGCGGAGCCGCGCACGCGGTTGCCATCTTCATCGCCGGGGCGGGCATCGCGCAGGGACTGCCAGCTGCCAATATCAGACCAGCCCATGGAAACAGGCACCATCGCGGCGCGGCCGGTTTCTTCCATCACGGCATAGTCGACCGATTCAGACACGATCTGAGCAAAAGGAGCAGGCGCAGGATGGAAGCGTGCGCCATCTTCACTACCCTCGGCCACAGCGCGGCGCACCGCGTCAGCCAGAGCCGGACGATAGCGCTCCAGCTCAGCCATGAAGGCACCGGCGCGGAAAGCGAAAATGCCGCCATTCCAACTATAGCCGCCGTGGGCGAGAAACTCGGTTGCGCGCTCCAGATCGGGTTTTTCGACGAAGCGTTCGACAGCAAATCCGCCCGTCAGCTCTTCGCCGCGTAATATATAGCCATAGCCGGTTTCCGGATGGGTCGGCGTGATGCCAAAGGCGACCATGCGATCCTCGCGCGCCAGTGCCGCAGCGGCCTGCGCAGCGGCGCGGAATGCGGAAACATCGGCGATGTGATGATCGCTCGGGCACACCAGCATGACGGCATCTTCGGGTAGCAGGGCGGCGGCAAGCGCGATGGCAGCGGCGGTGTTCTTTGCCTCAGGCTCAACCACGATGCGCGCGCCATCGCCATGCAATTGCGCCTCGACATGGGCCAGATGCGCAGTGCCGGTGACGATAGTGGGCGCGGCGAATTGCTCCGCATCGCTACACCGC
This sequence comes from Erythrobacter sp. UBA3075, assembly GCA_002367375.1. Lineage (GTDB taxonomy): Bacteria > Pseudomonadota > Alphaproteobacteria > Sphingomonadales > Sphingomonadaceae > Alteraurantiacibacter. The sequence goes on from DFBR01000017.1 coordinate 4,281, forward strand.
GCCAGCGTTTCCTCAAACAGCGTCTGATCGCCGACCAGCGGCAGGAATGGTTTGGGCTTCACCTTGCGACTGCGGGGCCACAGGCGTGTACCGCTGCCGCCGCACATGATTACCGGATAGATCTTGGTCATGCCCTGTCCCTGTGAAATTCACATCGCACTTGCAACCCAATTGTCGCGTGCGCCGCTCAGGATCGGGCGCGGAAATCGACGCGGTAGCCATAGCGCGCCTCTACCGGAGTGCCATCCGCAGCAGTCGCCGGATTGAAGCGAATGCGCTCGACAACCAGCGGACATACGCGCGCCGTGGTGGCCGCATCGACTTGCGTATTCGCAACGGTGCAATTGCGTGCCCGGCCATCGGTCGTGACGGTGAAATGCACGGTCACAGAACGGCCCAGCCGCACTTGCCGCCCGCCTTCGGGAATGGGGAAATCGCGCGCTTCGTTCAATTCGCCCGAGCGTACCGAAGGGCCAACCGCAACCGCGCCGCCTGTGCCGGAACCACGCCGCCCGCTGCCCGTGCCGTCACCATCACCGCCCGCGCCCGTGCCATCGCCCTGCTGGCGCGCACCCGACTGGTTGGCCGCACCGGTCGAAGCCGCGCGCGGAGCGGGCGTAGGCCTTGGAAGCGGCTGTTCGGGCGCGGTCACTGCGCGCGGCGTGGCTTCGCGCCCTTCCTCACCCGCTGCGCCTTCATCGGGTTGCGGCGGTGCAATGCTGGGTTCTGCTTCAGGCGGCTCATAAGTGCCCACGGTCACAAATACAGCAGATGTGGCGCTCTCGATCACGCTGTCGGTGAGTTCGGGCACCAGCAGCCGCGCAAGGGCATACAGGCCGACAATATGCAGCAGTGCGATCAGCAGCACCAGTTTCCACTTGATCCGCTTGCGTTTCGCCATGAAGCCGCTCTGGGCCATTTGCCTGTCGTCCTCCAACCGCCTGTCTCATCCGACTGACGCGAAACCACGCCGTTTGCAAGGTCGACTGCGCCGGACATGGTCCCTAGGCAGGTTGGCATGAGCAAGAGTTATCGCTTCGCCATCGATCGCGGCGGCACATTCACCGATGTCGTGGCAGAGCTTCCCGATGGGCGGCTGGTGACGACAAAACTGCTATCCAGCAATCCCGAACACTATCCCGACGCTGCGAGTGAGGCGGTGCGGCGGATTTTGGCTGAGCATGGCCCGGAGTTTCCAGAGGCACCGATTGCCGAATTGCGGATCGGCACGACGATTGCCACCAATGCCCTGCTCGAACGACAAGGGGCAGAGGTCGCACTGGCGATTACCGCCGGACACCGCGATGCGCTGCGCATCGGCAATCAGGCGCGGCCCAACATCTTTGCGCGCCATATCGTGCTGCCCGAACGGCTGGAGCGGCATGTGATCGAGATTGACGAACGCGTTGGCGCGGATGGCGAAGTGCTGCGGGTGCTGGACGAAAGTGCGGTGCGGCGCGATCTGGAGGCTCTGCGCGAGGCTGGCGTCGATGCGCTCGCCATCGTGTTGTTGCATGGCTGGAACTTTACCGATCACGAGGCGCGGTTGGCCGAAATCGCGCATGAGCTGGGATTCACGCAGGTTAGCGCCAGCCATGAAGTCTCACCCCTCATCCGGCTGGTGCCGCGCGGCGATACCAGTGTGGCCGATGCCTATCTCTCCCCCGTCATTCGCGCCTATGTCGAGCAACTGGCGCAGCGCCTGCCCGAACACGGATCCTTGCGCTTTATGCAGTCGAACGGCGGACTGGCCGATGCCCATGCCTTTCGCGGCAAAGATGCTGTGCTGTCGGGTCCGGCAGGCGGAGTAGTCGGCATGGTGCAAACTGCT
>DFBR01000017.1:6221-9820 GCA_002367375.1 Erythrobacter sp. UBA3075
CCGGAAAGCGCTGGCGCCGATCCCGGCCCCGCCTGTTATCGCAAGGACGGCCCGCTGACCGTAACCGATTGCAATCTGGTGCTGGGGCGGATCGACCCGGCGCAGTTCCCGCATGTCTTTGGCCCCCATGGTGACCAGCCGCTTGACCCGGAAGCTGCGCGGGCGCGGCTTGAGGACATCGCCGCGCAATTGCCCGAACCTATGGAGCTGGCCGAACTGGCCGAGGGCTTTCTGGCGCTGGCGGTAGACGAGATGGCCAACGCGATCCGCAAGATCAGTACCGCGCGCGGGCACGATGTCACCACCCACGCGATGGTGTGTTTCGGCGGCGCAGGCGGGCAATTCGCCTGCCGCGTGGCGGATGAGTTGGGCGTTGAGACGGTGCTGGTCCACCCGCTCGCCGGAATGCTCAGCGCCTATGGCATTGGCCTTGCGCCTGTTGTCTCGATCCGCGAGGCGGGCGTGGTGCGGCCACTCGATGACGATTTTTCCAAGCCGCTCGCAGCGCTGGAGCGGCAGACGCGTGACGACCTCTTGGCGCAAGGCATTGCGGAGGATCGCATCACGCTGATCGCCCGAATGCGGCTTCGCTTTGAAGGCAGCGACACCACCCTCGACATGCCTCTGGGCGATGATGCGGACAGCGCATTTCGCGCCGAACACCGCCGCCGGTTCGGATGGTCGGACAATGCGGCTGCAATTGTGCTCGAAGCGCTGAGCGTAGAGGCGCAGGGGACCAGCGGCGGGCTTGGCGGCTATACCGGGGATGGTGGCCGCGAGGTCGAGAGCGCAGTGCAGACTGGCCCTGCGATCATTCCCGCTTCAGGCTCCACCACTGTTCTTGAGATGGGCTGGAGCGCCAGTCGCGCCGCAGATGGCTCGCTGGTCCTAACCCGCACCACACCGCGCAAACATGCCCCGGCGGCAGGCACGACAGTCGATCCCGTACGGCTCGCCATCTTCAACAATGCGTTCATGGCCATTGCTGAGGAAATGGGCGTGGTGCTCGAAGCCACCGCCAGCTCGGTCAATATCAAGGAGCGGCTCGATTTCTCCTGCGCACTGTTCGATACGGCGGGATCGCTCATCGCCAATGCACCGCATATTCCGGTGCATCTGGGCAGCATGGGCGCGAGTATCCGCCGAGTGATCGAAAACCGTGCCACCAGCGAACGCGGGATAAGGCGCGGCGATGCCTATGTGGTCAACGATCCTTATCACGGCGGCACGCATTTGCCCGATGTGACCGTGATCGTGCCAGTGTTCTGGAACGATGACGCTACCGCGCCGCAAGCCTTCGTCGCAGCGCGCGGCCATCATGCCGATATCGGCGGAACCGCACCCGGCTCCATGCCACCCGACAGCAAGAGCATTGATGAGGAAGGCGTGCGGCTGGACGATGTGCTGCTGGTCGATGAAGGGCGCTTTCGCGAGAGCGAGATGCGTGCGCTGCTCACATCTGGTCCCTATCCGGCGCGCAGTCCGAACCGCAATATTTCCGACCTGAAAGCTCAGCTGGCCGCCTGTGCGCGCGGAGCAGACCTGCTGCGCACGGCGGCAGATGAGCATTCGGGCGAGGTATTGGCGGCCTATATGGCCCATGTCATGGACAATGGCGAAGCGGCGGTGCGGCAGCTTCTCGGCCATTTGCCCGAAGGCGCTTTCACCTATGCGATGGACAACGGTGCTGAGGTAAGCGTGGCGATTTCCATCGACCGAACCACTTGCACAGCGGTGTTCGATTTCAGCGGCACGAGCGACCAATTGCCCGACAATTTCAACGCGCCTGAAGCAATCACCCGCGCCGCTGTGCTCTATGCGCTGCGCTGTCTTGTCGATGACGATGTGCCGCTGAATGATGGCTGCCTTCGCCCTGTCACTCTGCGCATCCCGGAAGGCTCCATGCTTTCCCCCAATCCGCCTGCCGCAATTGTTGCGGGCAATGTGGAGACGAGCCAGGTCGTCACCGATGCCGTGCTCGCCGCGTGCGGAGCGCTCGCGCCGTCGCAAGGGACGATGAACAATTTCACTTTCGGTGATCACGCTCGGCAATATTACGAGACGATCTGCGGAGGCTCTGGCGCGGGGCCGGATCATGACGGGACCTCCGCTGTGCAGACGCATATGACCAATTCACGGCTCACCGATCCCGAAGTGCTGGAGGCGCGCCTGCCGGTACGGGTGGAGAGTTTTTCCATCCGTGAAGGCTCGGGCGGAGCAGGGCGTCACCGGGGCGGAGACGGGGCCGAGCGCCGGATCGCCTTCCTTGAACCCATGCGCGCGCAAATTCTCGCCAACCGCCGCCTCGTGCCGCCGCGCGGGATTGCCGGTGGCGGCGATGCGCAGCCAGGAGATACCTTCATCGAACACGCCGATGGCTCGATCACGACGCTCGGCGCGACCGGCGCAGCCGATGTCGAACCGGGCGATGTGGTGGTGATCCGCACGCCGGGCGGCGGCGGCTATGGAGAAACACCATGAAGCTAGATGAAAGCACTGCTGCACGTTTCGCCCGCACTGCGCTGGGGCATGTGAAGCGTGAATATCCCAACAAGCTCGACCATGTGATGGGCGGTCCGGATGACATCCTATCACCGCGCGAGCTGCATCCCGCATTCTACGGCAGTTTCGATTGGCATAGCTGCGTTCACAGCTGGTGGACACTGCTGACGCTCCGCCGCTTGTTTCCTGATCTGCCCGAAGCGGCGGATGTGAGCGCGCTAGCAAAGGAGACGCTTACGCAGGCAAATCTCGCCGCCGAGCTTGCCTATGCGCAGCGGCCCGAAGCGCGCGGGTTTGAACGCCCCTATGGCTGGTCATGGCTGCTCTATCTGCATCTTGAAGCCAGTCGCCACGCTGACCGCGAATGGGCCGATCACCTCGAACCTCTCGCGCGCCACTTCGCCGCAGGCTGGCGCGATTATCTGCGCACTCTTGCGCACCCGATCCGCCATGGAGCCCATGCCAACACCGCCTTCGCGCTCATCCTCAGCCTCGAATGGGCGCGGGTCTTCGATCATGAACTGATGGGCGACATGAAAGCCGCCGCCCGTCGCTACTTCGCCGAGGATCGCGATGCACAATGCTGGGAGCCGGGGGGAGACGAGTTCCTGTCAGCTACGCTTACCGAAGCGGTGCTGATGCAGCGGGTCCTGCCCCAGAGTGAATTCGCCCAATGGTTCACCGCTTTCCTGCCAGAAATCCCGCAAGGTAAGCCGCGCGCGCTGTTCACGCCCGCGCAGGTAAGCGACCCCACCGATGGCAAGGCCGCCCATCTCGACGGGGTCAATTTCACCCGCGCATGGTGCTGGCGCGAACTGGGTCTGGGCGAGGACAATGCGGCCCGCCACATGACCACTTCTTCCGAGGCTATCGACGGCGACTATATGGGGTCCCACTGGCTGGCGAGCTTCGCTCTGCTGGCCCTGCTGGTGAATTGAGCAAGATCAAGGCTGCGCGCATCGGCGAAATGTAGTAAGGTCACGCAAGCCGGAAATGGAGATGACATCATGAAAAAGAATATGGGTTCAGTCGACCGCGCCATGCGTATCATCGTTGCCATTGTGCTTGTGGCACTGGCTGCGACCGGAACGATTTCC
>DFBR01000017.1:9866-16195 GCA_002367375.1 Erythrobacter sp. UBA3075
TGGTCTCGACTTGCCCAGCCTATTTGCCGTTCGGCATCAGCACCTGCTCAACGGACTGATCCGTTTGCCTAACCCATGGTCGGGATCAGGAAGGCGTTTGATCCGTCACCGCCGCCATCGGGCCAGCGCTGGGTGATCTTCTTGGTTTTGGTCCAGAACTTCAGACCTTCCATGCCATATTGGTCGATGTCGCCAAATCCGGAACGCTTCCACCCGCCAAAGCTGTGGTAGGCGACCGGCACGGGAATCGGCACATTAACGCCAACCATGCCAACATTTACCCGGTGCGCGAATTCGCGCGCGGCGTGGCCATTGCGGGTGAAGATAGCGACGCCATTGCCATATTGGTGCTCGGTGGGGAGGCGCAGCGCATCCTCAAAATCCTTCGCGCGCACAATCTGCAGCACGGGGCCGAAGATCTCTTCCTTGTAGCTTTCCATATCGGGTGTGACGTGGTCGATCAAAGTCGGGCCGACGAAGAAGCCGTTCTCGTGACCCTGCAAGGTGAATCCGCGACCATCGATGACGATTTCGCCGCCTTCTTCCTCTGCCGTGGTGATCCACTGTTCCACCCGCGCCTTGTGTTCGGGCGTAACAACCGGGCCGTAATGCGCTTCAGGATCGTTGGAGACGCCAACGCGCAGGGCGTTGATCGCCGGGATCAGCTTTTCCTTCAACCGCTCTGCCGTGTCCTCGCCAACTGGCACCACCACGGGCAGCGCCATGCAACGCTCTCCTGCCGAGCCGAAGGCGGCCCCGGCAAGATCGTTCACAACCTGATCGAGATCGGCATCGGGCATGACCACGCCGTGGTTTTTCGCTCCGCCAAAGGCCTGCACCCGCTTCGCATTCGCCGTGCCGCGCGAGTAGATATATTGCGCGATATCGGAACTGCCGACGAAGCTGATGGCAGCAATGTCATCATGGTCGAGGATGGCATCGACCATTTCCTTATCGCCATGGACGACCTGCAACAGACCCTCAGGCGCGCCTGCTTCAAGGAACATCTCTGCAAGTCGCATGGGAACACTGGGATCGCGCTCACTGGGCTTGAGGATGAAGGCATTGCCTGCCGCAATCGCCATGCCGAACATCCACATCGGGATCATCGCCGGGAAGTTGAACGGCGTGATGCCTGCACCAATGCCGAGCGGCTGGCGCATCGAATACACATCGATGCCCGGCCCTGCGCCATTGGTGTATTCGCCTTTCAGCGACTGCGGAATGCCACATGCATATTCGATTACTTCCAGACCGCGCTGCACATCGCCCTTGGCATCGTCCACGACCTTGCCGTGTTCGCTGGCGAGCAATTCGGCAAGTTCCTGCATATTGTCTTCGATGAGCTGCCTGAACTTGAACATCACGCGGGCGCGGCGCTGCGGATTGGTCGCTGCCCATTCGGGCTGCACTTTCTTGGCATTTTCGATCGCCCGGTCGAGCACGGAGGCATCGCCCAAAGCGACTTCTGCCTGCACTTCACCCGTTGATGGGTTCCATATCTGGTGCTTGCGCCCACTGCCGCCCGAACCCGAACCGCCCTGAATGAAATGATCGACCTGCCGCATGGGGCTTCTCCCGTTGTCTTGTGAATTCGCTGGCCTGTCGGCCGTGTTCAATCAATGCCGCGCGGGCAAATGCCGTTCGCTCTAGCGGCCCTTCCAGTTCGCCTCGCGCTTTTCAACAAAGGCCGCCATGCCTTCCTTCCTGTCTTCGGTGGCAGTCAGGATCTGGAATACCCGCCGCTCATGGAGCATGCCCTGCTGCAAGGTGGTCTCATAAGCTGCATCGACCAGCTCCTTGTTCACCATCGCTGCCATCGGCGCCATCCCGGCGATCGCTTGAGCTGCTTTCATCGCCTCATCCATCAGCTGGTCATGTGGCACGATCCGCGAAACAAGCCCTGCGCGCTCGGCTTCCTCGGCATCCATCATCCGGCCCGTGAGGCACAGATCCATCGCCTTGGACTTGCCCACAGCGCGCGTCAGACGCTGGCTGCCACCCATGCCGGGCGCGACGCCGAGCTTGATTTCGGGTTGGCCGAATCTCGCATTTTCGGAAGCCACAATGAAGTCGGCCATCATGGCAAGCTCACACCCGCCGCCCAGCGCAAAGCCATTGACCGCCGCGATCCACGGCTTGCGGGTCTTGGCGGTCATATCGTTCCAGCCGGCAAAGAAATCTTCGAGGAAAAAATCGGCCGCCTGCTTGTCGACCATTTCCTTGATATCTGCGCCCGCTGCAAAGGCCTTGTCGCCCGATCCGGTGACCACGGCGCAATGCTGGCTATTGTCGGCTTCGAACGCGGCAAAGGCCTGCTGCAATTCGCCGAGCACGGTGGAATTCAGCGCATTGAGCGCTTCGGGCCGATTGAGCGTGATAAGGGTGACAGCGCCCTGCGTCTCACTGGTGATCGTTTCGTAGGCCATAGTGCTCTTTCTGCTCGAATGGGTGCTTGCGCGCCTCAAATCATGTTGCGGCCATTGGTGCAAGCACAGTGACAATAGCGGTGACTGCATAGGCCAGCGTCAGGCGATCGGTGAGCGCCTACTCCAGCTCGAGGATCACCGCGTCGACGACCAACGTCTCGCCTTCGCTGGCGTTGATTGTGTCGACCGTGCCGGCCTTTTCGGCGCGCAGGATGTTCTCCATCTTCATCGCTTCGACGGTGGCGAGCGGCTGCCCCGCCTCGACCGCATCGCCTTCGCCGACATGCAGTTTGACCAACAGACCGGGCATCGGGCACAGCAGCATTTTGGAGGTATCAGGCGGCACCTTCTCGATCATATGAGCGGCGTGTGTGGCGAGCCGCGAAGGCAGCGCCATGCCGCGATATTTGCGCCCGTGGGTGGTGAGCTTCCACCACGCTCCATCGCGCTGCAATTGCACGCCATACTCGGCATCATCGGCTGTGATCGTGGAAAGCCGCATTCCCGGCTGCCAGTCCCATGTGCCCGCAATCCAATTGCCATCGACCGTGGCGCCGCCATCGCCGAGTTCGACCGTGTAGATCTCGCCATCCAGCTTAACGGTCCAGCTTGAGCCGGGTGACGGCGCACCGTTGATCCGTTCCGAAATCCGCCCGGCCCGCGCCCGCTCGGTGCATTCAGCCCCGGCGATCCATGCGGCCACTGCGCGCTTCATATCCTCCGACGCTGCCGCGCCTTCAAAGCCTTCGGGATATTCCTCGGCAATAAAGCCGGTGGTCATATTGCCGCTGCGGAAGCGCGGATGCTGCATCAGCGCAGAGAGGAAATCGACATTGTGGCCGAGCCCTTCGAGCACCACGCGGTCGAGCGCCTCAACCTGTAGATCGGCGGCTTGGTCGCGCGTTTTGCCCCATGTCACCAACTTGGCGATCATCGGGTCGTAGAAGATCGAAACTTCGCCGCCTTCCTGAACGCCGCTGTCGATGCGAACGCCTCCCCCGTTTTCTTGGGCAACACCGCGAATGCCACCGTCCCACGCCTCGACGGGCGTTGCATAGCGCACCAAGCGCCCGGTGCTGGGCAGGAAGCCGCGATAGGGGTCTTCGGCATAGATGCGCGTTTCGATGGACCAGCCGTCGATCTTGACGTCGTCCTGCGTCATTTCCAACTTCTCACCCGCCGCAACGCGGATCATCAGCTCGACCAGATCGACGCCGGTGATCGCCTCGGTAACGGGATGCTCGACCTGCAGCCTTGTGTTCATTTCGAGAAAGTAGAAGCTCTCCCCCGTTGTATCGGCGCCGCTGACAATCAGCTCGACCGTGCCTGCAGAATGGTAGCCCACGGCCTGTGACAAGGCGACCGCCTGCTCGCCCATCTTGCGGCGCATTTCGGGCGTGACGAAGGGGCTGGGCGCTTCTTCCACCACCTTCTGGTGGCGGCGCTGGATGCTGCATTCGCGCTCATTGAAATAGAGCACATTGCCGTGCTTGTCGCCGAGCACCTGAATCTCGATATGGCGCGGATCGAGGATGAATTTCTCGATGAAGACGCGGTCATCGCCAAAGCTGTTGAGCCCTTCGCGCTTGGTCGCCTCGAACCCTTCGCGCACGTCCTTTTCACTATACGCAAGCCGCATTCCCTTGCCGCCGCCGCCCGCGCTGGCCTTCATCATCACCGGATAGCCGATCTCTGCCGAGATGCGCACCGCATGGTCGGTATCCTCGATCTCTCCGACAAAGCCGGGGACGACATTGACGCCCGCTGCTTTGGCGAGTTTCTTGGACTCGATCTTGTCGCCCATCGCCGCGATAGCGCCCGCAGGCGGGCCGATGAACTCGATGTTCTCCGCCGCGAGCGCCTCAACAAAGCTCGCCCGTTCGGACAGGAAACCATACCCCGGATGCACCGCTTCTGCGCCGGTCTGCTTGCAGGCAGCAATGATCTTGTCCGCGATCAGGTAGCTTTCGGCGGCAGGCGCAGGGCCAATATGCACTGCCTCGTCAGCCATTTGCACAAACAGCGCGCGCGCATCAGCATCGGAATAGACCGCCACCGTGGCAATGCCCATGCGCCGCGCCGTCTTGATGACCCGGCATGCAATTTCGCCGCGATTGGCGATAAGGATTTTCTTGAACATTATTCAGCGGCCCCTTGTTGCGCGCATGGTACGTCAAAGCCCCATTCGGGTGCGAAATCATAGCCGGTAGGCAGCAGGAATTGCAGCACTGTCGGCGTGAGAATGTGGTAAGCGGTCGCGTGAGTCAGCTCCGGTGTGGCAAGGAGGCACACTCCCTCACCGCCAGATACCGCAACCATTTCGATAGCTTCCTGCGTGTCGGGCCCTTCATTGGAATAACTGACCAGCAAGTGGCCGCGTTCGCGCCCGTCTGAAACCTGTTCGACCGCTGAGCGAGCAAGCGCCTGACTATCCCACCACAGGCTGGGATTGACCGCCCCATAGGCGTCAAACAGCTCAGGTTCGGCGAGCCATGTTTCGACGATGAACAGGCCGGCGAGAGATTCGCCAATGACCGCGTCGGTGCCATTTGTGCGGTATGTGGTTTCGATCAGGGGTTTTACCTGATCGCGGATGTAAGCGCGGAAGCTGGCTGCATTCCCGGCAGTCGGGAAAGCCTCGCGCTCTTCAGCAGTGCCGCTCGTGCCGATCAGTTCCGCGCGCCGATCCCGTGTGCTGATGCCGACGATGATGGCAGGCTGCGAGCGGCCCCACAGCGCGTTGAGTGCGGAAGTACCGGAAACATGCAGAAAATCCTGATCGAACCCGCCATCGATCAGGTATAGCACCGGGTAGTGGTCTTCGCCTTCGCCATAACCATTCGGCAAAAAGACATTGATCTGTCGCGCAGGCGCTTCATCGCCCAAGCTGACGAGATGGGTTTGGCCGATGGTGATCGGTGTTCCGGCGTCCTGTGCCAGCGCCGGGTTCGCCATTGCAAGCGCCGCGATGGCGAAGATGGTTCTGTAGATCACTCCGCCGCCTCCATCTCTTCCCCCGCAGGTGGCATATTGTGGCCGAGCAGCCGCAGCACGTCGGCAACGGCTTCGACCACATTGGTGCCGGGGCCGTAAATGCCCTGCACACCGGCCTTCTTCAGGAAGTCATAATCCTGCGGCGGGATCACCCCACCCGCGACCACTTTGATATCGGCGCGGTCTGCGTCTTTCAGGTGCTGGATCATTTCCGGGATCAGGGTCTTGTGACCGGCCGCCAGAGAGCTGGCGCCGACCGCGTCCACATCATGCTCTATCGCCATGCGCGCGGTTTCCTCCGGCGTCTGGAATAGCGGGCCGGAGATCACTTCAAAGCCCATATCGGTGAAGGCAGACGCGATCACATTGGCGCCGCGATCATGCCCGTCCTGACCCATTTTGGCGACAAGTATGCGCGGCTTGTGATCCAGCCTGCGCGCCACAGCTTCCACGCCCGCGACAACCTGCGCGTAACGCGCATCGCCCTCATAGGCAGCGGCATAGACGCCCTTCACGGGAGTGGGCACGGTGTCATAGCGTCCGAACACATCCTCCATCGCGGCGGAGATTTCGCCCAGTGATGCGTCATGACGTGCCGCTTCGACTGCGAGGGTGAGCAGGTTCGCATCACCGCGCGCGCCTTCGGTCAAAGCCTTGAGCGCGGCTCGGCAAGCATCATCGTCACGCTCTGCCCGCACCCGCTCCAGCCGCGCGACCTGCGAGGCACGCACTGCGTGATTGTCGATGTCGAGCGTGTCGAGATGGTCTTCCTCGTCGAGCCGATATTTGTTCACGCCGACGATCACCGTATCGCCCTTATCGACGCTCGCCTGTTTGGCGGCGGCGGCTTCCTCAATGCGGGCCTTGGGCATTCCGCTAGCGACCGCTTCGGTCATGCCGCCAAGG
>DFBR01000045.1:0-1793 GCA_002367375.1 Erythrobacter sp. UBA3075
GTGCTGTCAGCCGCGTTGATGCTGTTTGTTGAACTGGTGCTTATCCGCTGGCTTGGTTCCAACGTTGTCCACCTGTCCTATTTTTCCAATTTCGTGCTGCTGGGGAGCTTCCTTGGCATTGGCGCAGGTTTCCTGATCAGCCGCAAGAGCTGGTCGATCTGGCCGTGGTCGCTGCCGCTGCTCACTCTGCTCACCATCGGCGTCATTCGCTATCCGATGAGCATCCAGCGCGAAGGCGGGGACATCATCTATTTCACCGCGCTCGAACTGGGCGGGCCGCCCGCTTGGCTCGCGCTGCCGTTGATCTTCTGCCTTGTCGCGGTGATCCTTGCCGGACCTGCCGAACTGGTCGGTCGCTGCTTTGCCAAGCTCACTCCGCTCAAAGCCTATCGCTGGGACCTGATCGGTTCGCTGGCGGGCATCGTCGCCTTTTCGGCGCTCAGCTTCATGCACGCACCCAGCATCGTCTGGGGCTTATTGGCAGGCGTCCTGTATGTCGGCCTGTCCGAGAAAAGACGCCGCATCGCGATGATCGCATGGACGCTTCCGCTGCTCGTCATCCTCTTCAATGAGAGCACTGACGACAGCATCAGCTGGTCGCCCTATTACAAGATTCAGACGCTCGAAAGCGATCCGCCAATCGATGGCGTGCTGAAAATCCGCGCCAATGGCGTGCCGCATCAGGTGATGGCACCCAACAGCCTGCGCCGCGAGATGGGCTATTCGATCTATTTCACGCCTTATGAACGCCGTGCTGCGGCCGAGTTGGGCGATGTGCTGATTATCGGTGCTGGTTCGGGTTCGGACGTTGCCGTTGCCTTGCAGAACGGAGCGCGCAGCGTTGATGCGGTCGATATCGATCCGCGCATCATGGAAATCGGGGTCGAGAACAATATCGATCAGCCCTATCAGGACCCGCGCGTCACCCGCCATATCAATGACGGACGCGCCTTCCTTGAAGGCACCGACAAAACCTATGACTTCATCCTGTTCGCCCTGCCCGACAGCCTGACGCTGGTAAACGGTGCCTCGCAGATCCGTCTCGAAAGCTTCCTGTTCACCGAAGAGGCGCTGGAATCGGTTCGTTCGCACCTGAACGAGGGCGGCAATTTCGCGATGTACAATTACTACCGCGAAGACTGGCTGATTGATCGTTTGGCGAACACCGCCGCGACGGCTTTTGGCCACACGCCATGTGTCGACACATTCGACGGCGCGCAGGCGGTGATAACCGTGGGCCTGACGCCTGCTGACCAATCTTGTAATGGTGTTTGGCAGCCAGTCAGCAGCGAAGCCGACATGGCTCCCGCTGACGACAATTCGCCGTTCATCTACTTCAAGGGCGACAACTTCCCGCCGCTCTACATCGTGACGCTGGGCCTGATCCTTGGCGCATCGCTGCTGACGGTGCGCACGCTGGGCGGTCCTTTGCGCGAAATGCGTCCCTATGCGGACCTGTTCTTCATGGGTGCCGCCTTCATGCTGCTGGAAACCAAGAACATCGCGACCTTCGCGCTGCTGTTTGGCACGACGTGGTTTGTGAATGCGCTGGTGTTCGGCGGCGTGCTGATCGTGGTGCTGTGCGCGGTGGAATACACCCGCAAGTTCAAAACCCCGCCAATCGGCTGGTGCTATGCCGCGATGCTGGCTTCGCTGGTGGCCGCCTTCTTCATCCCTGAAGAATGGCTGCTGGCCATGTCCTTCGGCCCGCGTCTGGTGGCAGCGACAATGCTCGCCTTCGTGCCGATCTTCATCGCCAATGTGGCCTTCTCCAAGCGTTTCCGGGAAAGCGG
>DFBR01000045.1:1817-5036 GCA_002367375.1 Erythrobacter sp. UBA3075
TTCGTGCTGATCCCGAAGGTTCGCCCGCAGGTTGCGGCTGCCTGATAGACGTTTTCGATAACAGAAACGAAAAGGGCCGCTCCGATGGAGCGGCCCTTTTTGTGTCCGATGCAGAGGCAACCGGCACCGAAGGTGTCGCAAGGCCGACCGGCCGCCCGAGCGTTTGCGAGGAGCCAAGCGCGCCGGATGGCGCGCGCCCGGCGCTTGAGGGCTGAAACTACGCTGCTCGCGCCTTCGCCAATTTCTTCAGCGCCATGCCGCGCTTCAGGCGGCTGAGGTGGTCGATGAAGAGAATGCCGTTGAGGTGGTCCATTTCGTGCTGAATGCACACCGCCAGCATGCCGGTCATTTCTTCTTCGTGTTGCTTGCCCTCAAGGTCGTGCCAACGCACTCGGCAGCGCGCGGGGCGTTCGACATCGGCGTAGATATCGGGGACCGACAGGCAGCCTTCCTGATAGGTGCCGGTGTCTTCGCTCGGGTCGAGAATTTCCGGATTCACGAATACGCGCGGGTCGTTGATGACCGGCTGATGCGTGTGCTTGGTGCCGTCATGCTCGCACTCTTCCGGCTCTGCATCCGGGTCCTCTTCCTGCAAATCAATCACCAGCAGGCGAATCGGTTCACCCACCTGAATCGCGGCGAGGCCAATTCCGTGCGCGGCATACATCGTCTCGAACATGTCATCGACGAGCGTTTGCAGGTCACCGTCGAACTTTTCGACCGGAGACGAGACGATTTTCAGCCGGGGGTCCGGCGCTTCAAGGATTTCACGGATAGCCATGAGGCGTAATATAGTTCTGTAAGACAGACTATTCAACGCCGCTGGCCCACCCCCACCCCCTCCCGCATGCCGGAGGGGAGCGAGACTTGCCGAACGCAGTGAAGCTTAGGCGCAGCGGGGTGGGCTAAGAGAGAGGACGCCGCGCTCTCAGCGCCTGCGCCAACGTGCCTTCGTCGAGATAATCGAGCTCTCCGCCCACGGGCAGACCGTGTGCGAGTTGGGTGATGCGGACAGGGAAATCCTCCAAACGCTCGGCTATGTAATGGGCCGTGGTCTGGCCTTCGAGAGTTGCGTTCATGGCAAGCACGACCTCATCCACCCCGCCCTGCTCTACGCGGCCTAGCAAATGGTCGATTGCCAAGTCCTCGGGCCGTACACCATCAAGCGCAGACAGCTTGCCGCCAAGCACATGGTATCGCCCAGTAAACAACCGCGCGCGGTCCAGCGCCCACAGATCGGCGACATCCTCCACCACGCAAATGCTCTTCTGGTCGCGCTTTGGATCGGCGCAGATGCTGCACGGATTTTGCGTGTCGACATTGCCGCAGGTGTGGCATTCGACCAACCTGTCCCGAACGGCACCCAAGGCATCCAGAACCTGATCGAGCGCGGTCTCACGGTGCTTCACCAGCCACAACACCGCCCGCCGCGCGGAACGCGGTCCAAGGCCGGGCAGGCGAGCCAAGGCGGATGCCAGATTCTCGATCTCTTGCGATGCCATGTCACGCCAGATAGGGCGGCGCGCAACGGATAGGAAGGTGCAGCTTGCGCATAGTTTTCATGGGAACGCCGGATTTCGCCGTGCCAACGCTTAATGCCCTGGTCGAAGCGGGGCATGACATCGTGGCCGCTTACACCCAGCCGCCTAGCCGATCTGGACGCGGCAAGCAGGAGCGCCACTCGCCCGTTCATGCCCGCGCGCAGGAACTGGGGACCGAAGTCCGCCACCCCTCCAGTTTGAAGAACGAGGAAGCGCAAGCGGATTTCGCTGCCTTGGAGGCAGATGTCGCAGTGGTGGCGGCCTATGGTCTGCTGCTCCCGCAACCAATCCTCGATGCGCCCACGCATGGGTGTCTCAACGTCCACGGCTCGCTGCTGCCACGTTGGCGCGGGGCCGCGCCGATTCACCGTGCAGTGCAGGCGGGTGATGAGGAGACCGGCATCACCATCATGCAGATGGAGGCGGGCCTTGATACCGGGCCTATGCTGCTGAAAGGCGCAGTGCCGATTGGGCGCAAAACCACGGGCGAATTGCACGATGAACTGGCCGCGATGGGCGCAAGGCTGATGGTCGAGGCACTGGCACGGCTCGATGATCTGGCACCGGAAATGCAGGACAATGCCCTCGCAACTTACGCTCCCAAGATAGCCAAGGTCGAGGCGAAGCTGGATTTCTCCAAACCCGCCGAGGTGTTGGAACGCGAAGTTCGCGCTTTTGCCCCCTTCCCCGGAAGCTGGTTCCTGCTGGATGGCGAGCGGGTGAAACTGCTGCTGGCTGAAGTCACAGAAGGCGCTGGCGAAGCAGGAACCGTGCTGGATGACCGCCTGACCATCGCGTGCGGAGAAGGCGCGCTGTGCCCGCTAACCCTGCAACGCGCCGGCAAGCCTGCAATGAGCGCAGAGGACTTCCTCCGCGGCAATCCGGTTCCGTCGGGAATGCGTCTCACATGACTCGCTTCGCACTCACCATAGAGTTCGACGGCGGCCCGTTTTGCGGTCTCCAGCGACAGGATAACGCACCCTCCGTCCAGCAAAGCATCGAAGATGCGGCGAAGCGCCTAACGGGCGAAAAAGTGACGTTACACAGCGCAGGTCGGACGGACAGCGGTGTCCATGCGCTCGCCATGCGCAGCCATTTCGATATCGACAAGCCATTCGAGCCATTCCGCCTGATGGAAGCCCTCAACGCCCATCTGCGCCCGGAGCCCGTCGCCATTACCCATTGCGAGATTAGGCCGGAGGATTGGCACGCACGCTTTTCGTGCGTTGGGCGCAGCTATGAATACCGCATCCGCAACCGCCGTGCTCCGCTTACGCTGGAAAAGGGTCGCGCCTGGCACATCGCCCGCCCGCTCGATGCAGATGCGATGCATGAGGCCGCGCAGGCGCTGGTCGGGCAGCATGATTTCACCACCTTTCGCTCCGCCCATTGTCAGGCCGCCGATCCGGTCAAGACGCTCGACACTCTGGACGTTTCGCGCGAGGGTGATGCGGTCATCATCCGGGCAGCGGCGCGCAGTTTCCTGCACCATCAGGTACGCTCGATGGTCGGCTGCCTGTCACTCGTCGGTCAAGGAACATGGCGCGTGAAGCAAGTGGGTGAGGCGCTGGCGGCACAGGACCGCGCAGCGCTCGGCCTCAATGCCCCGCCGCAGGGCCTTTATTTCGTCGCCGCGCGTTATGCGGATGACCAACAGGAGAATTCCAAATGACCACCA
>DFBR01000041.1:0-1289 GCA_002367375.1 Erythrobacter sp. UBA3075
CCCGCAACCGCGCAGTCCACTTCGCAGAGCGAATTGGACGCCCGCTACGATCGCGCGCTCGCTGCCGGATACAAGGCGCTGTTCCTGTGCAGCGCGATTGCCAATGCGGAAAGGAATGGTGCAACGCGCACACCGGAAAGCGTGATGGAGTGGGAGCTGACCGGGATACAGGCTCCGCTGGATGAGATTGTGGGCGAGTTAGTGCACTGGCCCTATCGCGATCGAAACGGTGAGATTTATGCAGTGGCCGTGGAGTGGACTAACGACATGGCCCCACGCATAGCCTTGCACCAATCCGACAGGGGCTGCTCGATCCAGCCTATAGGCTATGACCCGGCATTCTTAGCAATGGAAGAGGAGCCTAACGGCGAGTTCGGCAATCAAACCACTATCGCCCCAAGCCACCCAGAACAGGATCAGCTCGAGCCGACGTTGCACTTCACTTTGCAAGGTGACGCTTCTCCCTTGAGAGAGCAGCAAGCGAATGATCCCGTCTCTACGGTTTTGCGCAATGCGCGCTCGGACACATATGGTGTCGACAGCCGGTCGACCGTTCTCCTTGTGGCTAAAGCAAATCGTGAATGGGGGTATGCTGCGTCCGGATGGGACTTCGACACTCCTCAGCGCACATGGTCTGTTGCCAAGAGCATTGCCGCGACGCTCGTCGGCGCTGCTGTTCACCGTGGTGAAGTCGCCGTGACGGACAGCGCCGGGCTGGGCGAGAGCGAGGACGATCCACGCACACAGATCACAATCGATGAGGCCCTACGAATGGCCACAGGACGTTACTCCGACACTCCGGGCAATCGCACCGATCCGCTATACTTCGGTGGGGCGACGGTGGACGAGGTCGCGGTCGACTGGCCGTTGATCCACGAGCCCGGCACAGTCTTCCGCTACGCCAACAACGATACGCTCGCTGCGGTACAGGCCATTGAACACACATTTGCAGCTCATCCGCCTTCCGAATTGTTCGCAAGCTTGAACATGAGCGCGACAGTCGCCGAAACAGACTGGCAGGGCAATTACATCCTCTCCAGCCAAGTCTGGTCCACCGCACGCGATCTCGCCCGTCTCGGCCAGCTTTACCTCGACGATGGCGTCTTGCCTGATGGCACGCGCATTCTGCCCGAAGGCTGGGTTGAGTATGTCTCCACCCCCTCAGGCCCTCAGCCGGGCAACACTGCTTGGGGCTATGGTGCGGGCTGGTGGATCATGGGGGGCAATATTGATGGCATACCCGGCGATGCTTTCGCCGCGCGCGGCAATCGCGGGCAGTATATCGTCGT
>DFBR01000041.1:1402-2172 GCA_002367375.1 Erythrobacter sp. UBA3075
GCCCTTCGACAGGCTCAGGACGAACGGTGAAAGAAACGTACCCTCTCCTTGTAACCCACCGGTTTCATTGCCAACTACATTCCACCACATGCACAGCAAAACGAGGTTCTATGACCCGCTCAGCCATTGCCCCCACTGCCGTTCTTGCAACGCTGCTTGCCACCAGTATTGCCACGCTCGCCATTCCCGCTAACGCGCAGGACATGACTGCTCCAGACTATCCTGAAACGACCCGCGGAGACGTGGTGGAAACCTTCTTTGGCGAGGAGGTTGCAGACCCCTATCGCTGGCTTGAAGATGATGTGCGCAACAATGAAGCGGTGGCCGATTGGGTGGAGGCGCAGAACGCCGTCACCGATGCCTATCTCGAAAACTTGCCCGCACGGGACTGGTTCTCAGACCGCATTGGCGAATTGACCGATTACGAGCGGTTCTCCGTCCCCGTCGCGCGCGGTGACCGCTATTTCTACAACCGCAATTCTGGCCTGCAGAACCAGTCGCCGCTCTATGTGCGTGACGGTCTGGATGGTGAGCCTCGACTGCTGATCGATCCCAATGAATGGGCTGATGATGGAGCGACCGCGCTGGCGGGCTGGGTGCCGTCTCCCGATGGTTCCAAGCTGCTTTACAGCGTGCAGGATGGCGGCACCGACTGGCGCATCGTGCGCGTTATGGATGTCGCGACGGGCGAGCACATTGGCGGCGAAATCCGCTGGGTGAAGTTCTCCGGTCTGGCGTGGGCGGGGGAGGAGGGCTTCCTCTATTCGCGT
>DFBR01000041.1:2209-2843 GCA_002367375.1 Erythrobacter sp. UBA3075
GAAGAGGGCGAGGATTTTCAGGCGCTCAACACCAATCAGGCGGTCTATTACCACGCGCTCGGCAGCGATCAGGTAGACGACCAGCTGGTTTTCTCGACGCCGGACTTCCCGGAGCGTAATCACACCGCCGGCACCAGTGATGATGGCCGCTGGGCAATTGTCACTTCGTCCACCGGCACCGAAGCGCGTTACGAAGTCAATATGATCGACCTTGCCGCGCGCGATACGCTGGGCTGGCAGGCGCGTCCGCTGGTGACGGGCTTTGAAAACAGCTGGAGCATGATCGAAAGCGTCGGCTCGCGGCTGTTCTTCGTGACCAATGACAGCGCGCCGCTCTACCGCGTGGTGTCCATCGACATGGACAATCCGCAGGATGGCTGGACGGTTATCATTCCCGAACGCGATCAGCCGATTGCCGATGCGGGCATCATCGGCGGGCATCTGGTGCTCGAATATCTCGAAGATGCGACCTCCAGCGCCTATGTCTACACGCTTGATGGCGAGCATGTGCGCGATATCGAATTCGCAGGGCTGGGCAGTGCAGGTGGCTTTGGTGGCAGCCCGGACAATCCGGAAACCTTCTACAATTTCTCCAGCTTCAACCGTCCCAGCACGATCTATCGCTATGACGTGA
>DFBR01000216.1:0-212 GCA_002367375.1 Erythrobacter sp. UBA3075
TTACTGTCGTCGAATGATGTCTACGCGTGCCGCGCCGTCAGGATGTAATTCAGCGCCATTTCATCGCCCATATGCAGCCCCTTCATTGGTGAGAAGGTGATACCCCTCAACTGCGTCACCTCAAGCCCCGCGGCGCTGAGCAGATCTTCCATTTCCTCTGGCGTGACAAAATCTTCCCAGTGATGGGTGCCCTTGGGCACTGCGCCCAGCGC
>DFBR01000216.1:228-2737 GCA_002367375.1 Erythrobacter sp. UBA3075
TTCTGCGCCTTCGACAAGGAGGGCACGGCTGGCCAGCGTGCGGTTGGGGGTGGACATGACCAGCAGGCCATCGGGCGCGAGATGCGCGGCCAGCTCGCCCAGGAATGCGGCCTTGTCCGCGACATGCTCGATCACTTCCATACAAGTCACCAGATCGAAACGGCCCAGCCCGAGTNNCCCGGAATGTAGCGAATATCCAATCCCGCACCCTCGGCATGGAGCGCGGCGACTTGTGTATTCTCCGGCGCGGCATCCACGCCTGTAACCTCGCCACCCATGCGCGCGAGCGGCTCGCACAGCAGGCCCGCACCGCAGCCCACATCAAGGGCGGTCTTGTCCGCAAGCGGCTTCACACTTTCCACATCGCCTGCCCAATGCACGTCTATCGCATCGCGGATAAAGCCCAATCGCACCGGATTGAGCTTGTGCAGCATGGCAGAGGAACCCTTGGGATCCCACCAATCACGCGCCAGCTTGCCGAAATGCGCGGCTTCATCCGGGCGGATGGTTGCAGGACTGGTTTCATATGTGACAGTTGCGTCTGGCATATTCCCTCCGTAACAGCGCGCGGGGCATTGGGCCATATCGATAAGGGGCGGCAGTGGCGCGAATAGTGATGAAATTCGGCGGAACCTCGGTGGCGGGCACCGAGCGGATTCGCCGTGTCGCCAATATTGTCCGCGCGCAGGCCGCAGCCAAAGACGGTGAGCGTAATCAGGTTGCCGTGGTCGTTTCGGCGATGGCGGGCGAGACGGATCGGCTGGTGAATTTTTGCCGCGAGGCCAATGCGATTTACGATCCCGCCGAATATGACGTGGTCGTTTCCAGCGGGGAGCAGGTAACCGCAGGCCTGCTGGCACTGACGCTGCAATCAATGGGGTGCAAAGCGCGCAGCTGGCTCGGCTGGCAATTGCCGCTCAAGACGTTTTCCAATCACGCCAATGCTCGCATCGGTGACATTCACGCGGAGCGACTCTTGGAAAGCATGGGCGAGGGCGAGATCGCTATCATTCCCGGCTTTCAGGGCATCAGCGACACCGATCGCATCACCACCATGGGCCGCGGCGGGTCGGACACATCGGCGGTCGCGGTGGCGGCGGCCATCGGCGCCGATCGTTGCGACATCTACACCGATGTAGACGGGGTCTATACAACCGACCCGCGCATCGTGGCGCGGGCGCGCAAGATCAAGCACATCGCGTTCGAGGAAATGCTGGAGTTGGCATCGGTCGGGGCGAAAGTCCTGCAAACCCGCTCCGTCAGTCTGGCGATGAAACACAATGTGCCGGTGCAGGTATTGTCCTCCTTTGTGGACGACGAATCGCCGCCTGCGGACAGCTTGCCGGGCACTATGATCGTCTCCGAAGCGGAGATGGGAAAATTACTGGAGGAAGGCCAAGTGGAACGCCAATCCGTTACAGGCATCGCGCATGACAAGAATGAAGCGCGCGTGGTGCTGACCCGCGTGCCCGACAAGCCCGGCGCGGTCGCCGACATTTTCACCCCGCTGGGTGAGGCCGGTATCAATGTCGATATGATCATTCAGAACGTGGGCCGCGACAAGGGTGAAACCGATGTGACCTTCACCGTCCCGCAGGCAGAGCTGGCGCGGGCTCAGGCCCTGCTGGAGGATCGTCAGGAGGCGCTCGGTTTCAATCGCGTAATCACCGACAGCAAGGTCGCCAAGATCAGCGTGGTCGGTATGGGCATGAAAAGTCATACGGGCGTTGCGGCACTGATGTTTCAGTCCCTCGCTGATCGAGGGATCAATGTGCAGGCGATCTCGACATCGGAAATCAAGGTCAGCGTGCTGATTGACGAGGATGAGACGGAGCTTGCCGTGCGCGTGCTGCACACTGCCTATGGGCTGGATGCGGCAGAGGGCGTGTGAGCCACACGGCGAAGATTCTCCTCCTCGGTTCGGGCGAATTGGGCCGTGAATTTGTGATCTCGGCCAAGCGGCTCGGCGCTTTTGTCATCGCTTGCGATGCGTATGACAACGCGCCGGCCATGCAGGTCGCTGATACGCGCGAGGTCTTTTCCATGCTCGATGGAGAGAAGCTGCGCGCCGCAGTAGAGGCGCATCGCCCTGACTACATCGTTCCCGAAATTGAAGCGATCCGGACAGAAGTTCTGGCTGAACTGGAAGCGGACGGCTTCAATGTCGTGCCGTCGGCGCAGGCCACCCAGCTCACCATGAACCGCGATGCGATACGTGATCTTGCGGCGGGAGAACTGGGCCTTACGACATCGCGCTATCGCTATGCCGAAACGCTGGAAGAGGTGCGCGCGGGAGCTGAGCACAGTGGGTTTCCATGCGTCATCAAGCCGGTCATGTCCTCAAGCGGCAAGGGCCAAAGCAAGGTAGACGACGCGGAAGGTCTGGAAGCGGCATGGGACTATGCCGTCGCCAATATGCGCGGCGATCGGCAGCGCGTGATTGTCGAGCAGTTCATCGACTTCGACTACGAAATAACTCTGCTGACTGTACGCCAAAAGGAAGGCGTTA
>DFBR01000216.1:2817-3193 GCA_002367375.1 Erythrobacter sp. UBA3075
ACCTTGGTGGCTCCGGGCGCGGCTGGGGCCTGTTCGGTGTCGAGTTCTTCGTGCGAGGAGATGAGGTGATCTTCTCTGAGCTCAGCCCGCGCCCGCATGATACCGGCATGGTCACGCTGGTTAGCCAGAATTTGAACGAGTTCGACTTACATGCGCGCGCCATTCTCGGTCTGCCGGTTCCCGCTGAATTGCGCGCGCGGCCTTCCGCCTCAGCGGTAATCCTTGCCGACCGGGACAGCGACACGCTTGCCTATGAAGGCCTGGAAGAGGCGCTTGCTGAGCCTGGCACCGATTTGCGCATTTTCGGCAAGCCCACCAGCCGCCCCTATCGCCGCATGGGGGTCGCACTCGCAACGGGCGGTGATACGGACGAAGC
>DFBR01000216.1:3353-3582 GCA_002367375.1 Erythrobacter sp. UBA3075
TGTGCGGCGCGATGAGCTGGGTTTCCGAACGCAATCTCGTTTCTGCGATCAGCAATGGCGGCGGCTTCGGCGTGATTGCCTGCGGGGCGATGACGCCCGATCTGCTCGACACGGAAATCGCTGCGACCAAGGCCATGACGGACAAACCGTTCGGCGTGAATCTTATCACTATGCACCCGGACTTGAACGACCTTATCACGATCTGCGGCAAACACGGCGTATCGCATGT
>DFBR01000010.1 GCA_002367375.1 Erythrobacter sp. UBA3075
CGGCGATTCTCGGCAGGGGCGCGCATTTGCCATGCGTCGCCGGGAATGACAAGCGCCAGCGTTAACGCGTCCAGCTCAAGGCAGGCATCAATCGGCAAGCAATTGCGCGAAGAGGCGCGGCCAGCCACCGGTGCGCACTCTTTCGGGTGCAATTGCCGTGTTGGCGGGCAGCATGGCGCATTCCATGCAGCGTGCCTGAACGCCTTCACTGCCCATCAGCGTGTCGACATCGTCCAGCACACGCGCCAGACGCGCCATCTCGGCCCGCGCAAAGGTCGCCGCCAGATCGTGGCCGCGCCCATCGCCAGTGCTGTCACCGCTATCGCTCGCCATTAGCTGCGCGAACAGCGAATCGTAGCGCGGAGCGCCATCGCCCAGATGGCGCACATCATACTCGCCCGCGTCCAGCTCGGCGCGCTCGGCCGCCCAGGAAATCGCTGCATCAAGATCGCCGAACTGGTCGACGAGCCCCAATTGCCGTGCGGCGCCGCCATCCCATACACGGCCCTGACCAAGCTCGTCCGCGCGTTCAAGGCTCAGGCCGCGAGATTGCGATACCAGGCCGAGGAAGCGGGCATAGGTGTTTTCGACCGAGCCTTGCAGCACAGCATCAACCTCGGGCGTGAGGCCGCCCAGCAGGTCTGGCTGGCCGGACAGGCCAGTGGTGCGCACACCGTCACTGTTTACGCCATATTCGGTGAGCAGATCTTCAAAACTGGGGAACACGGCAAACACGCCGATCGAGCCGGTGAGCGTTTCGGGCTCCGCAAAGATGCGGTCGGCGGGAGTTGCCACCCAATAGCCGCCGCTGGCTGCGTAATTGCCCATGGATACCGCAATGGGAATACCCGCATCCTTGTGCCGCAGGATCGCGCGGCGAATGGTTTCGGAACCGGTGACGGTCCCGCCCGGTGAATCGACCCGCACCACAAGCGCATCCAGATCATCATCAAGGGCAT
Organism: Erythrobacter sp. UBA3075; assembly: GCA_002367375.1. GTDB lineage: Bacteria > Pseudomonadota > Alphaproteobacteria > Sphingomonadales > Sphingomonadaceae > Alteraurantiacibacter. The sequence continues at coordinate 960 of DFBR01000010.1, forward strand.
TGTCGAGCAAGCGCGAAATGCGCTCCGCCCCGGCAGAACCGGGTCCGGCATCGCCATCGGAGATCTCGCCTGCGATGGTCACAACGCCAATGCGTCCATCACTCCCAAAATCGAGCCCGCCTTCGACATCGGCCAGCCACGGATCATATTCGGTGGCGGTGAAGCTGCCGGGATCATTGTCCCAACGGTCTTCGCCCACGATCTGCGCGATACGCTCGCCCCATTCGACGCGGGTGCCGATGCGGTCGGCCAGCCCAGCCGCAAGCGCGGCCTCGGCCAGATCATTGTTCGAAGCGGCGAGCCAGCCTTCGATATCGGTGGTGACCAGTTCGATGTCGGCATCGGGCCGGGCCGAGCTGACCTGCGCGCGCCATTCCTGCCACAGCGTGGCGAGCAATTGCGCAAGGTTTTCGCGCGCTTCGGGCGACATTGCGGTTTCGGTGTAAGGCTCGACTGCGCTCTTGTAAGTGCCGACGCGGTAGACATTGGCATTGATGTTAAATCGCTCGAGCGCGGCAGCGTAGTAAAGGTTCTCGCCGCCGGGTCCGCTAATGGCCACGCCGCCCAGCGGATCGACCCAGATTTCGTCCGAATGCGCGGCGAGCAGCAGGGCATCATCGCCATAGGCGACACCAAAGCTGTAAATCGGCTTGTCGGCCGCCTTGAACCGCGCCAGCGCCCCTGCAACTTCCTGCATGTGCACAGCGCCGCCGCCAAGAAAGCCGGTGAGGTCGAGCGCAAGCGCATCGATCCGCTCATCCGCCGCCGCCGCATCAATTGCACGGGCCAGATCGCGTGCTGCATATTCGCGGATGGGCACGGTCTGGGAAAGGAGGGCTTGCAACGGATTGATCGGCGATATCTCTTCGACGATCACGCCATCGATATCGAGCAGAAGCGCGCCGCCATCGCGCACCACGCCCGGATTGGGCCGTGCGCTCAAAGCTGCGAACAGCAGGCCGAAAAACAACAGCAGGAACAGGAGCGCCAATGCGTCCTTGATGCCGACCAGCAGATGCCAGACCTTGCGAGCGAAACCCATGCGAATACCCCGTGGAAATATGTCCTTGCACTACACTTAGGGCGGCTTTCGCGGCTCTGCCAGCACTAACCGCTTGAGTGGGCCATACAGCTAGACTAAGGGCCATGCTTTAATGACATCGTCGACGCCCACACCCGCCAGCGCCCGCTTTCCAGCAGGTGGCCGCGCATTCCCGCACCGCGACCTCATCGCCATCAGCGATCTGGAGCGCCATGAAATTCTCTACCTGCTGGCGGAGGCGGAACAATATGTCGCTTTCAACCGGCAAGCGGCCAAGCATTCGGACAGGCTGGCAGGTCTGACGATCATCAACGCCTTCTTCGAAAATTCCACCCGCACGCTGCTCAGCTTCGAGATTGCAGGCAAGCGGTTGGGGGCTGACGTGGTCAATATGCACGCCGCGCAATCCTCCGTGAAAAAGGGCGAAACGCTGATCGACACGGCGATGACGCTCAATGCGATGCGTGCCGATGCGATCGTCATTCGCCACGGATCGAGCGGGGCGGTGGGATTGATCGCCAGCAAGGTTGATTGCCCGGTGCTCAATGCAGGAGACGGGCAGCATGAACATCCCACACAGGGCTTGCTTGATGCGCTGGCGCTGCGCCAGAAGCTGTGTGAGCGCGGGGCTGATGTGGAGGATTTTACGGGCCTGACCGTCACGATTTGCGGTGATGTGCTGCACAGCCGCGTGGCGCGTTCGAATATCCTTGCGCTGCAGGCTCTGGGTGCCTCTGTGCGCCTTTGTGCTCCGCCTGCGCTGATGCCGCAGGAGATCGAGCGCATGGGTGTTGAGGCGTATCACCGCTTTGATGATGCTTTGGCCGGAGCAGATGTGGTGATGATGCTGCGTCTGCAGAGCGAGAGGATGGACGGGCAATTCATCCCCTCTCCGCGCGAATATCGCCATCTTTACGGGCTGACGAAGGAGCGACTGGCGCTCGCGGCCGACGATGCCATCGTTATGCACCCCGGCCCGATGAACCGCGGGGTGGAGATAGACAGCGATGTGGCTGACCTTGCAGACCGCTCGATCATCACCAGCCAGGTGGAAATGGGTGTCGCCATCCGGATGGCGTGCCTTGATGTGCTGACCCGCAAGGCGCGCGGCATTTCGGGCTGGGCCAAAGAGACTTCGAGCGGGGAGTGGGTATGAAACAGATGCGCCCACTCACGATCAAGAACGCGGCGGTTGTCACGCCCACTGGCTTGGCCAAAGGGGCCGTGCGCTGCGAGGATGGCCTTATCGCTGCCATCGGCGAATCCGCTTGGTATGACGGGGATGAGCTGGTCGATGCAGGCGGCAAGATCGTTGTTCCCGGCCTCGTCGATCTGGGCGTATTCGCCATCGACAAGCCAGCTTTTCACTTCGGCGGGATTACGCGTGCGGCGTTGATGCCCGATCAGTCTCCGCCACTGGATCACCCGGCGCGCGTTCGATTTGCAGCGCAAAGCGGGAAGCCTGATCTCTGGGTCCATCCGCTCGCCGCCGCCACTGCGGGCCTTGAAGGCAAGCAGCTTGCCGAAATTGCGCTGATGGCGGATGCCGGTGCGAAGGCGATTGCCACGGGCCGCAAGTGGATTGGTGATAGCAGCGTCATGCTGCGGTTGTTGCAATATGCTGCCATGCTCGATCTGGTGGTCGTGACCCACGCCGAAGATGCAAATCTTGCAGGCAATGCGGCGGCCACGGCAGGCGAAATGGCGACGCGGCTCGGCTTGCCGAGCGCTCCGAAAGAGGCCGAGACGCTGGCTGTTGCGCGCGATATCGCACTTGCCGAAGCGAGCGGCGCACGGGTGCATCTG
>DFBR01000200.1:0-410 GCA_002367375.1 Erythrobacter sp. UBA3075
GTGGCTCGGGCTTTTTCCGGATTGTGACCGAAGTCGTCGATCACGGTCACGCCATTTGCCGACGTGCCGACAATGTCGAAGCGACGGGCGAGACCATTGAAGTCTGCAAGCGCTGCAACGGCGTCGGTTACGGGAACACCCGCAGCATTGGCAGCAGCGATAGCGGCCAGCGCATTGGAGAGATTGTGCCGCCCCGGCATGGCAAGGCGCAAAGCGTGTTCGCTGCCATCGCGGCGATCCACCACCAGGGCAGCCTGCTTGGTCGGTCCGTCAGCGATGCTGCCCTCGGCAACGCCCAAGGCAGCGCAGCTATTGTCGATGCCGAAGGTGAGCGGCTCCTTCGCGTGGGCGACGAGGCGGAATGCTTCAGTGTCGTCCGCATTGATCACACCGCGATCAGCGACCGAGAG
>DFBR01000200.1:443-3740 GCA_002367375.1 Erythrobacter sp. UBA3075
TCGTCCACTTCGCTGACGAAAGTCTCGCCGTCACCCACGACCGCGCTGGCAAAGGGGCGCGCTTCGGAGACGAAATTCTTCATCACCGCGCCGTTCATGATAGTCGGCTCGCGGCCCGTCGCCTGCATGATCCAGCCGAGCATTGCGGTGGTGGTCGATTTGCCGCTGGTGCCGCCCACGGCGATGCTCTGCGGCGCGGCATTGAACAGCCGCGCGAGCAATTCTGCACGGGTCAGGCGTTCGCAGCCCAATTCCTTGGCCTTTGCGATTTCGGGCACGGTATCTTCAATGGCGGCAGAGGCAATCAGCATCTGATCGCCGCTGGTGATGCCGCTTCCATCCTGTGGAAACAGGCCGAATCCCTGCCGCTCCAGTGCAGCAAATTTTTCCGGCGTGCGGCCCTGATCGAAACTGCGGTCCGACCCGGCAACGTCTCCGCCAAGCCCTTTGACGATCTGCGCGAGCGGTAGCATGCCCGATCCACCGATGCCGCAGAAGAAATAGGGTTTGGTGAGGGAGGTGTTGGTCATATGCCTTCCTAACCATCTTCGTCATTCCCGCGAAAGCGGGAATCCAGTTTTCAACCGAAATTCAACTGGACCCCCGCCTGCACGGGGGTGACGAAAGGAGTAGAGGCGGTTACGCAATCTACAATGACAACCCGCATCGCCATCGTCTGTCCAGGGAAACCCATGCGCCGGGAGCGCGCCGAAATGGTGCTTGCACTGGCAGCAGCAGAATTCCCGCAGGTCGATCTCGCCTTCCATCCGCAATGTTTTGTCGAAAAAGGACATTTTGCCGGTGATGACGCGGTGCGGCTGGCAGCCCTGCTGGACGCAGCGAACGATCCTGACATTGACGCGGTGTGGTTTGGCATGGGCGGATACGGCGCGTGCCGGATTGCGGCGGACGCGGCTGCGGGCATGGGCGAAGCGGCGCGCAGCAAGACCTTCCTCGGCTATTCAGATGCCGGAACGATCCTCGGCGCGCTCTATCGTTATGGCATCGGTAAGCCCGTCCACGGGCCATTGGCGGGCGATATCAAGCGCGATGGCGGGGACGAGGCAATCCGCCGCGTGCTGCGCTATCTTTCAGGCGAGGTGGTCGAACTCGAAACGGGGCTGGATCACCGTCCGGCAGTCGCATTCAACCTGATGACACTCGCGATGCTTGTCGGCACAGAACTGATGCCCGACGTGAAGGATCACGTGGTGCTTGTCGAAGAGATTGCGGAACACCTTTACGCCATCGACAGGCTGTTTTTCCATATTACCCAGCAGCTTGAAGGTGCAGTTGGTATTAGGCTTGGCCGCATTTCCGCTGTGCCTGAAAATGATCGCCCATTCGGCTCGACCGAGGAAGACATCGCCCGCTATTGGTGCGAAAAATCGGGCATTCCCTATCTTGGTCGCGCCGATATCGGGCATGATGCGCAAAACGCCATCGTTCCCTTTGGCATCACACATCACAAGGATTTCACATGATTGCATTCGTTTTTCCGGGTCAGGGCAGCCAGAAGGTCGGCATGGGCGCCGAACTTGCCGAAGCCAGCGCCGCCGCGCGCGAGGTGTTCGGTGAAGTTGACGAGGCTCTCAAGCAGAACCTCTCCGCCCTGATGCGTGATGGGCCTGAAAGCGAATTGATGCTGACGGCCAATGCCCAGCCTGCAATCATGGCCAATGCGCTTGCCGTGGCGCGCGTGCTGGAGGCGGGCGGCGTCAATCTGTCAGAGAAGGGCGAAGCGGTCGCGGGCCATTCGCTCGGCGAATACTCAGCGCTCGCCAGCGTTGGCGCGTTCAGTCTCGCCGATACTGCGCGCCTGCTGCGCATCCGTGGCAACGCTATGCAGGACGCTGTGCCCGTGGGCGTGGGCGCGATGTGCGCTCTGCTGGGCGCCGATCTGGAGAAGGCTCAGGGCCTCGCTGATGCGGCTGCGCAAGGGCAGGTGTGCGAAGTCGCCAATGACAATGATCCGGGACAGGTCGTGCTCTCAGGCCATGCCGAAGCGATTGATCGCGCAATCGAAATGGCCAAGGAGCATGGCTGCAAGCGCGCGATCAAACTGCCGGTATCCGCACCGTTCCACTGCTCGCTTATGCAGCCTGCCGCATTGCGGATGAAGGACGCACTCGACGCGACACCGCCGCAGCCCTTCCGCCTGCCGGTTTACGCCAATGTCACCGCCGCTCCGGTGAGCGATCCGGCGACGCAAAAGGGCTTGCTGGTCGAGCAGATCACCGGCCGCGTGCGCTGGCGCGAAAGCGTGCTGGCCATGCAGGACGCGGGGATTAGCCATTTTGTCGAACTGGGCGGAAAGGTGCTCGGCCCGATGATCCGCAAGATCGCGCCCGATGTCACCGCTACCAGCGTGATCAGCATGGATGATATCGAGGCACTGGCCGGAGAAATCTGATAATCGACAAGGGGAATACGATGGCTCGCCAATTGATTGCCATCATGCTGACTGCGCTGGCGCTGCCGCTGATGGCCGCACCCGCCTTGGCGCAGGGCAAGGGCGTCAATTGTATGCACGGCGCTTACACTGATGCGCAGCGAAGCGAATTAGCGGCGCTCGGCCCCGGCATGACCATATCGGATGATGAAATCGAGGACGCGGCGTTCGATCAGATCGGCAATATTGCGATGACCGCAATCGAAAGCTGCATAGGGCGTAACGGCTGGAACCAAGAGCAGGCGTTTTACGCTACACTTTATGAAATGGGTCGCCTCAACGAGGCGGCTTACCGCGGTTCGGGGCAGTTGTCTGCGGAACAGTTGCGATTGCTCGATGATGCCCTTGCGACCGGTAACCGTGATCGCTTGTGGCAGGTCATCGAAGCAGGCGTCATAGGTGGCATAGGAGATAGCGGCGCAGAAGTTTCAGATGGCGATGCAATGATCCTGGGGGTATTTCTGATCAGCGCCGGTCTGGACGTTGAAGGCGAAGACGAGATGGTCGCCGAGAAAGTTGGTATTCTGCTCGGTTTTATGGGCCTGCAACGGTTTGGTCGCCGCGAATTCACGAATTTGAACTGATCGAGCGTACGCGTCAGGGATACATCTTGCGTTCAGGCCAATGACCCGATGTGACATTGTAACAATGTCGGGGGATGTTTGATGAAACTGCGATTTCCTACACCTGTTGTACTGGCTGGCTTTGGCTTGGTCGCCTGTCTGAGTTTGGCAGCGTGCCAATCTGCCGTGGCACAGCAAGGGACTGTGCAAGACAGCTCTATCAATGCCGATGTTGGCCTTCATTCCTTCGAGGATGAAGAGGCATTCGCTGCCTTTGCCGAG
>DFBR01000008.1:0-4496 GCA_002367375.1 Erythrobacter sp. UBA3075
TTCATCAGCAGGATGTGGTGATGCGCGCTGTCCAGCGTGTCGCCCGCTTCAACGCTGGCGATAAAGTCGACCGGGATGAGATGCGTGCCCTGATGGAGCAATTGGAACACCGCATGCTGCGCATCGGTACCCACGCCGCCCCATGTGATCGGCGCGGTCGGCGCGGCCGGGTGGCCTTCAACCGTCACGCTTTTGCCGTTCGATTCCATTTCCAATTGCTGGAGGTAATCGGGCAGCAGCCGCAGCCGTTCGTCATAGGCGAATACAGCGCGGGTCTGTGCTCCCTTTACCCGTGAATAATAGATGTCGGCAAAGGCCGCGCGCAGCGGGAGATTGGCGCGCCCATTCACGTCGCGAAAGTGTTCATCCACGCGCGCCGCGCCGTCCAGCATCGCCTGAAAATCATCCCAGCCCACGGCCACAGCCACGGGAAAGCCGATGCTGCTCCACAGCGAATACCGCCCGCCCACGCTTTCCGCGAAGGGCAGGATGCGCGTTTCATCGATGCCCCACTCGACTGCCTTTTCTGGCGCAGCGGTCAAAGCGAACACGCGGCCCGTGGAATCGTCCACGCCATTGTCCGCCAGCCATTTCAAAGCGCTTTGCGCATTGGTCATGGTCTCGGTCGTGGTGAATGTCTTGGAGGCGACCGCGATAAAGGTGGTCGCCGGATCACACGCCGCAAACGCCTCTTCCAATGCGACACCGTCAATGTTGGACACAACATGCACATCCACCAGCGGCAAATCGCGGGCCAGCGCGTCTACCGCCAGCGCCGGGCCAAGCGCGCTGCCGCCGATGCCGATGTGGATAAGGTGCTTGATCTCTCCAAAAGCGCCTTCGTGCAGAGCGCCGGTTAGCAGCCGCATCCGTTCACGCAATGCCTCTGCCTCTTCAACGCTGGTTTCCAGCCCGACGCCGCGCAGGGCGGTATGTTCGGCAGCGCGCCCCTCGGTCGGATTGACGACTTCGCCCGCGAACAGTTTTTCGCGCATGTCGTCAAAACCGCAGGCCAGTGCCAGCTCTTCAAAATCGGTCATTAGATCATCGGTGAGATGCGTTTTGGACCAATCGAACAAAATGCCCGTCGGTGCCTCACCGCCGACCAGTTCAAGCCGCGCTGAAAGTTTCTCGACCCGCTCCGGGTCGTCCGCAAACAGCTCTTTCAGCGTGGGATCGGTGTGGAGGGCAATCTTTTCCCAGGCCTCGTCGCGCGTCAGGGTCACCGGCATGTCCTTTTCTTGGTATTCGCTGCCTTGCCGCGCTACGCCTTGCAGCGCTGATTGCAACCCCGCAAATTCACGGCCCAAGCTCCCGATTTGCTTGACGCGCGCGGCTTCGCGCAACAAGAGCTTTGCCCGATGAGTAACGAGCATATCAGAGAGATCGAAGAGCCCGCCGGCGCCAAGGCGCAATCCGCTGCGCCGGACAAGCAGGCCAAGAAGGACGACTGGAGGAGCTTCGGCGTCTTCCTTATAAAGCTGGTGATCGTGGTGCTGATCTTCCGCACGTTCTTCTTCACCAGTTTCAACATTCCGTCCGAAAGCATGATGCCGCGCCTGCTGGTGGGCGATTATCTGTTCTCGCAGAAATGGTCCTATGGCTTCTCACGTTTCTCGCTCCCCGGCAGCCCGGACATTGGCGACGGGCGCATATTCGCCAGTGTGCCTGATCGCGGCGATGTTGTGATCTTCAAGCACCCGCTCGACGAATCCGATTACATCAAGCGCGTGATCGGCCTTCCCGGAGACAGCGTGCAGGTGATCGAGGGTGTGTTGCACCTCAATGGCGAAGCTGTCGGCATGGAGCGGGTGGAGAATTTCGTGCTGCCGATGCAGCCGGGGGATAATTGTCGCGGTACGGTGATTGCGAACGATGACGGCTCGACCTGCAACTACACCCAATACCGCGAAACGCTGCCGAATGGCGTCTCCTACAATATCCTCGATATCGGCCCGGCACTGTTCAACTATGATCTGGGCCTTGATCCGGACAACACCGCGCCGGTGATCGTACCCGAAGGCAAACTGTTCATGATGGGCGACAATCGTGACAATTCGCTCGACAGCCGATTCCCCGCACAAATCGGTGGCGGGATCGGGCTGGTGCCGCAGCAGAACCTCGTGGCGGAAGCCAGCTTCATGTACTGGTCAACCGATGGCAGCGCCGAATGGGCATTGCCCTGGACATGGTTCAGCGCCGCGCGCTGGAGCAGGATGTTCCGCGGGATATGAGCGCGCTGGATGGCGAGACCCGCAGCTGGCTGGAAGCGCTCGGCTTCACGGTCAGCAATGCGCAGGTGTGGCACGAAGCGCTCACCCACGGCAGCACCGGAGAACCGCGCGATTATCAGCGACTGGAATTTCTCGGCGACCGCGTTTTGGGCCTGACGATTGCGCACTGGCTCTATGCTGAGGGCAAGTCAGACGAAGGCCGCATGGCGCAGCGCCTCAACGCGCTCGTCTCAAAAGCCGCATGCGCTGCTCGCGCCCGTGAAATTGGCGTTGCAGACCATGTGCGCATGGGCAAACAGGCCCGCGAAGACGGCGCGCATGACAGCGACAATGTGCTGGGTGACATCATGGAATCGCTACTCGGCGCGAACTTCATTGAGGGCGGCTTCGATGCGACGCAGGAATTGATCCGCGACCTGTGGCGTGATGCTGTGGACGGCGCGGCGGGCAAGTCCAAACACCCCAAATCCGCACTGCAGGAATGGGCTGCGGGAAATCAGCGCCGAGCGCCAGAGTACAGCGTGGTCGCCACCGATGGCCCAGACCATGCACGCCGCTTCACTGTGAAGGTCAGTGTGTACAAGGTCGGCGAAGTCGAAGCCACTGCAAGTGGCAAGCGCGACGCGGAAACAGAGGCTGCGCGCCTTTTTATGGAGAAATTCGGATGAGTCAGTCTGACATCACCAAATGCGGACTCGTCGCCGTGATCGGCGCGCCCAATGCGGGCAAGTCCACGCTGGTGAACCAGCTGGTCGGCCAGAAAGTCGCCATCACTTCGGCCAAGGCGCAGACGACGCGCGCGCGGCTGCTCGGCGTCGCCCTGCATGGCGAAACCCAGCTCCTGCTGGTCGACACGCCCGGCATTTTTGAACCACGCCGCCGCCTCGACCGCGCCATGGTGAGCGCCGCCTGGGAAGGCGCGCACTCAGCCGATGCGCTGGTCCTGCTGGTCGATCCGGTCAAGCAACGCCGCCACGAGTTGATGCCCCTTCTGGAAACACTCAAAACCCGGCCAGAGCGCAAGATATTGGTGCTCAACAAGGTCGATGTGGCGAAAAAAGAACCGCTGCTCGCTCTGGCGGAAGAGCTAGGCGCAGAGGTTGATTTTGGCGAAGTTTTCTTCGTTTCCGCGCTCACCGGCGATGGCGTGCCCGAATTGAAAGACCGGCTCGCCGAAATGATGCCCGAAGGCCCGTGGCATTATCCCGAAGATCAGGTCTCAGACGCCTCCGAGCGCCTTCTGGCCGCCGAAGTGACCCGCGAACAGCTCTACCGCCAATTGCACGAGGAATTGCCTTACGACGCCGCTGTACGACCAGAGAGCTATACTGTGAAACCCGATGGCAGCGTCGAGGTGCGCCAGCAGATTGTGATCATGCGCGACAGCCAGAAGCCCATCGTACTGGGCAAAGGCGGCCGCCGGATCAAGGAAATCGGCGAACTGGCGCGCAAGGAATTGAGCGAAATCCTCGGCGTGAAGGTCCATTTGTTCCTGCACGTGAAAGTGGACGACCGCTGGTCCGAAAACCGCGAAGTCTACGAGGAAATGGGGCTCGACTGGGTGAAGTGATGGATACGCCAGGATGACTTGGGCAGGGATGAATTTGCAGGACCAACTCACGTATCTTGGCGCGGCACTTGCGATCGGCCTGATGATCGGGCTGGAGCGCGGCTGGAAGCTGCGCAAGGCCGAAGACGGTCAGCGCGTTGCCGGAATCCGCACTATCACGCTCCTCGCTATGGTCGCGGGCGTAGCCGGTCTGCTCACGCAGGCAGGCCAACCGATCGCGTCAGGCATTGTGATGACAGGTGCCACCATCCTCATCGTGCTCGGCTATTCGCGCGAATTGCAGACAAGGAGCACACTCGATGCCACCTCTGCTGTCGCCGCGATGATGGCGCTGTCTTTGGGCTATCTGGCGGGGATCGGCTATCCGGCGCTCGCCGTGGCGTGTGGCGCGGTCGCAACCTTGCTGCTCGCCCTTCGCGACGAAGTTCATCGCTGGGTCGGTCGGCTGGACGAGGCCGATATCAAGGCGTTTGCGCGCTATGCCGTGATTGCCCTCGCAGTATTCCCTTTCCTACCCGAAGGCCGCTTTGGACCTTATGACGCTTGGCAACCGCGCACATTGTGGCTGGTGGTGGTGATCGTCACCGGGTTCTCCTTTGCAGGCTATGTTGCCAACCGTTTGTTCGGGGCGAGCCGGGGGACTATCGCGACGGCAGTGATCGGCGGGGCGTATAGCTCAACTGCAGTTACGC
>DFBR01000008.1:4514-4845 GCA_002367375.1 Erythrobacter sp. UBA3075
CGCGTGATCGTGCTGGTCGCGATTTTGGCCACCTCGCTGCTCCAGCCCTTCGTCATTATCGTAACGCCCGCACTCATCGTCGGGGCGGCGGCGAGTTATTGGTTGTATCGCACCGCCCCCAAATCCACTGGCCCCGCCCCGCCCGGCAATCCGATTGCCATCCTGCCCGCGCTGACGTTCGTCACCTTTGTAGCTGTGGCAGCCGTGGCCGCACGCTGGGCGCAAGACGAATTTGGCGAACAGGGGATTGCCATCCTCCTCCTGCTGATGGGCAGCATGGACGTTGACGCGGCCATCGTGACGGCGGGCGGTCTGGAGCCGGGAACCATCG
>DFBR01000088.1:0-2162 GCA_002367375.1 Erythrobacter sp. UBA3075
AATGGCTCGATGGGCCGGACGGCACCGCCTTCGGGAACCCGCATTCGCCGCACCGCATGGGGCGCATGGCAGCGGCGGCGGTTGAATTGGCGCGCGATCAGGTCGCGGCGCTTCTGCCGCCGGGTGGCACGGTACATTTCACCGGCAATGCGTGTGAGGCGATCAATCTGGCGATGCGAGGTGTGCACGGTGACGGAAAGATTAGCGTTTCGGCCATCGAGCACGCCGCTGTGCTCAATACCGCCAAGGCGCTCGGCAATCATCACGAGCTGAATGTTGCAGCGGACGGGCAGTGCAATGCCAAGCAGGACATTCCCGCCAACACCAAGCTCGTGGCCGTGATGCAGGTAAACAGCGAGATCGGCACCATCCAGCCGACGGTTGAATTCTATCGCAAGGCCAAGGAAGCGGGCGCGCTGTTCCTGACCGATGCGGTGCAATCGGCAGGCAAGATGGAAGTGACCGGCGCGGATTTGATCGCCATCAGCGCCCACAAGATGCACGGACCCAAGGGTATCGGCGCATTGTGGGTTCGCAATGGGGTGGAGCTTGATCCGCAAGTCACCGGCGGGATGCAGGAAGGCATCCGCTCAGGCACTCTGTCGCCCGCCCTGTGCGCCGGTTTCGGCGCTGCGGCTGTTGTTGCGAAGGAGCGGCGCGAAGACGATGCAGCCCACGCCGAAAGTCTGTGGCACCGGGCGCGCGAACTGTTTGCCGATTGGGAACTCAACGGCAGCGCAGAGGCGCGCTGGCACGGCAACATCAACATCCGCAAGGACGGTCTCGATGTCGCACGATTGATGAGCGATTGCCGCGATGTGATGTTTTCCGCCGGGAGCGCCTGCTCAAGCGGGTCAGGCGCGCCGAGCCATGTGCTGAAGGCCATCGGCCTGTCCGATGCGCAGGCCAAATCCTCCATCCGGCTCGGCTGGGGTCGCTATACGACCATGGAAGAGCTTGAAGAGGGAGCGAAAACGCTTATCAATTCTGCGGCGCAGCAAGGATAGGCACAATCAAGGTCACTTTTATTACCCGCGATGGCGACAAGGTCGAGGCTGAGGCTTCGGCTGGGCAGGATTTGCTCGCCGTTGGACAAGCCGCCGGAATGCCGCTTGAAGGCACATGCGAAGGGCAGATGGCGTGTTCCACCTGCCACGTGATCGTTGCGCGCGAGTGGTTCGGCAAATTGCCCGAAGCGGCGGAGGAAGAGGAAGACATGCTCGACCTCGCCGCTGATGTGCAGGCGACCAGCCGCCTGTCCTGCCAGATCGTGCTCGACGAAACGCTGGACGGGCTGACCGTGCGAATTCCGTCAGACAGCGTGGACGTGCAGGGCTTTTAGGCCGCTTCGGTTGCTGGCTCTTCCTTGCGAGTGCTGCGAGCGCGCCAGCGCCGCCACAGCCAGCGCAGTCCAAGCAGGAAGATTGTGATCGGGACAAGCGCAACCGCAAGGTAGATCAGCCCGGCGATGACCACGCCCAGCGTCGATCCGATAGCACCAAACGCATAGGCGATCGGCGCCCAGAACCCGACCGTGTACTGACCCATTTCCGGATCATATTCGATGGTCACAGAGGAATAGGCGACGCGGCCCCGCATGTTTTCCAGCCGGGATGCTGCTGCGTCGATCTCTTCATTGACTTCGGCCACGCCGCGCTCTGCGGCGACCAGATCGCCCACCGTGCCTTGCCGCGTGCGCAGCACCTCCATCAAGCGGTCGCGCAGCAAGCGGCGGCCTGCGAGGCGTGCCTCGGTGTCGATAATATCGTCGGTCAGGTCCTCACCCGAAATGCCGAATGAAATCTGTTCTGCGTCGACATCATCAGTCGCTGCGGTCAGCGCTTCCCCGAACGCATCCATCTGCTCTGCCGCAACCTGCATATGCATCCGGCCATAGGCGTATTCGCCATTGCCCGATTGCGAGAGCGTGATCGTGCGGCAATCATCGCCCAGCGATTGGCACAGCGCGCGGTGGCGTTCCTGCAGTGTCGGCAGATCTTCGGCACTGACCTGGAAGCCCCATGAATAGGCATAGGCAATTTGCGTGTCAGGCGCGGTATTCTCCCGCGAGGCCAAATTTGCATCAGCCTCAGCGCTGGAAGCTGCACGCCGCGCCGCTTCGCTGCCCGAACCATAGACCATCGGCCCGGATGCCTCGGCCT
>DFBR01000088.1:2219-12164 GCA_002367375.1 Erythrobacter sp. UBA3075
AGCGCCGCGCACAGGACGACAGACAATTGAAATTTCATGTTCTTCCCCATTCATGGGCAGTTTGATGAAACACTGTAACATCGTCAAGTCGAAATTCCCCGATCACAACCGTGGACTAGTTGGCTTTGACTAATGTGGATTTGGGCAATTCAGGCTCAGACCGCTCAATGCCAAGGGTCGATAGGATCATGTTGCGGTGTGGCATTGCTAACTATTTGTAATGGCTCTTGTTGCTTGACGGGCGAAGAGGTCTGCGTGATAGGGCGCCGCGTGCAGTGGGCACTCGCGGCTGCGCCAATCCGGAAACAAGGGTCATTTGTGATGCGCGAAAAGGTGGATCTGATCGTTGGCGCGCGCTGGTTCGAATACTTTATAATCAGTATTATCGTGCTCAATGCGGTGCTCTTGGGGCTGGAGACGGTTCCCAGCGTCATGGCGCGCTTTGGCGGCGTGATTGGCATGTTGGACTCCGCAGCGATTGCCATTTTTATCGTCGAAATCGCGATGAAGCTGTTTGCGTGGCGTGGCCGCTTCTTCCGGCATGGGTGGAACTGGTTCGACCTGATTGTGGTAGGAATCGCGCTTGTGCCGGCGGCGGGTCCGTTCGCAGTATTGCGAGCCCTGCGTATCCTCAGGGCGCTGCGCCTCGTTTCGGTCGTGCCACGGATGCGGCAGGTGGTGCAGGGCCTGTTCAGCGCCATCCCCTCCATGGGAACGGTCATCCTGTTGCTCTTGCTCGTCTTCTACATTGGCGCAGTGATGACGACGATGCTGTTTGGCGAAGCCTTCCCGCAGTGGTTCGGCACAATCCCTGCCTCGCTCTATTCGCTGTTCCAGATCATGACGCTGGAAAGCTGGTCCATGGGGATCGTGCGACCGGTGATGGCGGAATATCCCTATGCTTGGGTCTTCTTCGTGCCGTTCATTCTGGTGACAAGCTTTGTCGTGTTGAACCTGTTTATTGCAGTGATCGTTAACGCCATGCACGAGGCGGCTGACGAGGAGGCAGGAAGCGAGCGCGAGGCTATTCTGGAAGAGCTGCGCCTCTTGCGGATCGAGATTGCGGCGATGCGGCAAGAGCGGGAAGCCGGGAATGGGGCGCCGCGCTAGCAATCTGCCGCAATAGCTGTGGAAACCGCTCTCCCCCGCACGCACGCGCATTGCTAGAGACGCCTCTGAAATGGCCGATATTCCCGACGACACAACTGACGATTCCGAACAGGGCATCATTCGCGAACCGTTCGAAAGCGCGCTTTCCGAACGGTATCTGGTCTATGCCCTGTCCACGATCACCGCGCGCTCGCTGCCCGATCTGCGCGATGGGCTGAAGCCGGTCCACCGCCGCCTGCTGTGGACGATGCGGCAATTGAAGCTGTCGCCGGACAATGCTTTCAAGAAATCCGCGCGCGTCGTGGGCGATGTGATCGGCAAGTATCACCCGCATGGCGATGTCGCGGTTTACGATGCGATGGTGCGCCTGGCTCAGCCGTTTACGCTGCGCTATCCGCTGGTCGAGGGGCAGGGCAACTTCGGCAATATCGATGGCGATAATGCCGCCGCCTATCGCTACACTGAAGCGCGCATGACCCGCACTGCCATGCAGTTGATGGCGGGCCTCGACGAAGGCACGGTAGACTTTATCCCGACATACAATGGCGAGGAGGAAGAGCCCGAGCTGATGCCCGGCCTGTTCCCCAATCTGCTCGCCAATGGTGCCAGCGGGATCGCTGTGGGTATGGCGACGAGCATCCCGAGCCACAATGTCGCCGAAGTGCTCGACGCGGCAGAACTGGTCCTGTTCAACAAGGACGTGACGCACGAAGAGCTGATGCAGGTGTTCCACGGCCCCGATTTCGCCACTGGCGGCCTGGTTGTGGACGCGCCGGACGCCATATCGAAAGCCTATGAGACAGGGCGGGGGAGCTTCCGCGTGCGCGGGCGCTTCCATGCTGCCGAGACTGAGGATGAGGCGGACCGCGAAGCCGGGATCGAACGCCAGAAGGGCGGCGGCTACCAGCTCGTCATTTCCGAAATTCCCTATCAGGTGCCCAAGAGCAAGCTGATCGAACAGATCGCGCAGGCTATCTCGGACAAGAAGCTGCCGATCCTTGAAGATGTGCGCGATGAAAGCGATGAGCAGGTGCGCATCGTGCTGATCCCGCGCAGCCGCAATGTCGATCCGGAATTGCTGAAAGAGAGTGTCTACAAGCTCACCGATCTGGAAACGCGCTTTGGCCTGAACCTCAACGTGCTCGATCACACGCGCACGCCGATGGTGATGGGGCTGAAAGAGCTGCTGACCAATTGGACAGTTCACCAGATCGAGATTCTCCAGCGCCGCACAAGCCATCGTCTGGCCAAGATCGCGGAGCGGCTGGAACTGCTCGAAGGCTACATCATTGCCTTCCTCAACCTTGACCGGGTGATCGAAATCATCCGTTACGAGGATGAGCCCAAACACGTGTTGATGGCCGAGTTCAAGCTGACCGACCGGCAGACCGAAGCCATCCTCAACATGCGGCTGCGGTCTTTGCGCAAGCTGGAGGAAATGCAGCTGCGCACCGAAAAGGACGGGCTGCTGAAGGAAAAGGACGAACTGGAAAAACTGCTCGCTTCTCCCGCGCGGCAGAAAACGCGCATCAAGAAAGACATGGCGGCGCTGCGCAAGGAATACGGGCCGGAAACCGCGCTCGGCGCGCGTCGGACAACCATTGCCGAAGCTAGCTCCACCGTTGAATTCAACCCCGATGCGATGATCGAGAAAGAGCCTGTCACCGTGGTGCTCAGCCAGAAGGGCTGGGTGCGCGGGGCAAAGGGTCATGTCGATCTGGGCGAGGATGGCTGCGGCGACTTCAAATATAAGGAAGGCGATGGCCCCGCCTACGCCGTTCATTGCCAGACGACCGACAAGATCCTGCTAGCGGGCGATGACGGGCGCTTCTTTACGCTGGGTGCAGACAAATTGCCCGGCGCGCGCGGCTTTGGCGAACCGGTACGCAACACGCTCGATATCGACGCTTCTGCCACGATCATGGCCGTGATCGTTCATGCCAAGGACAAGCAGGTCCTGCTCGCCTCGACGCTGGGCAAAGGTTTTGTTGCGGTCACCGACGAATTGCTCGCCGAGACGCGCAAAGGGCGGCAGGTCGTGAATTTGAAAGGCGATGCCAAGCTGCTTGTCGCGCGCGCGGTTGAACCAAGCCACGATCACCTCGCCGTGGTGGGCGAAAACCGCAAGCTGGTGGTCTTCGCGCTGGAGGAAATGCCGGTGATGACGCGCGGGCAAGGCGTCACTCTGCAACGCTACCGCGATGGCGGATTGTCCGACGCAACCACCTTCACGCTGGCTGAAGGGCTAAGCTGGCAGATGGGCGGCAAGGGTGATCGCACCCGGACCGAAAGCGAGATTGGCATGTGGAAGGTGGCGCGCGGTGCAGCAGGCCGATTGCCACCCCAAGGCTTCCCCAAGGACAACCGCTTCTAGGCCATTCGAAGGCTATCTCGCCAATTCTTCGTTCAGGAATTCTTGCACGCGCGCAGAATCGGGAAACCCTGCTGCGATCCAGAGCGTTTCGACCGCTTGCAAAATGCGCGCAACTTCCGGCCCCGCCGCCACGCCGCGCGCGACAATTTCGCCGCCTTTCAACGGGAAGGTGGGTATTTGCCAGCCTTGCAGCGGCGCGAGGTCATCACCAGTAAGCAACGCCAAATCTTCCGCCACAGTCATCCCGTGGCGGTAGGCATTCGCGCGCGCATCTGACGATCCTTCACCGCGCCCCGCGAGCCGGGCAAGGTGTTTGCGCTGCGCGTTGGACAGGCGCAATCTTGCGCCGACTTGCATAGCAACTTCGCGTTCCGCCGGAAGCAATGCCGCAAGGCGGCGGATGGGCGAGGGGGCTGCGCGCTGGTCCTGCTCATGCGCAATCAGGTTCGACAGACAGGCCAGCTCTGTTTCGCCCGTTTCGGGCAGCACAACCGGCAGCACGCCTCTTTCATGCATTCGTGCCATTGTCGCGTGAGGGTCAGGAAGCGTCAGGATGGAGAGCAATTCCATCGCCACCCGCTCACGGCTGAGGCCTTTTAGTGTCGGAGCCAGTTCTGCACATGCCTCTTCCGCCACATCGTCCAGATCAGCACCGAAGCGGGCCTGAAAGCGATAGTACCGCAGTATCCGCAAGTGATCCTCGCGGATACGATCATGCGCATCGCCGATGAACCGCACGCGGCGCGCATCAAGATCGTCCAACCCGCCGAAATAGTCGCTGACTTCCAATGTCTCGGGGTGAACGTAGAGTGCGTTGATCGTGAAATCGCGCCGAGCGGCGTCGTCCTGCCAATGCTCTGCAAAAGCGACCGTCGCGCGGCGGCCATCGGTGGCGACATCCTTGCGCAGAGTGGTCACTTCGACATTGCCTTTGGGCAGCACGGCGGTGACGGTGCCGTGGTCAATGCCGGTGGGGATGGATTTGATGCCGGCCTCTTTCAAGCGCGTCATAACCGCCTCGGGATGCAGCGTGGTGGCCGCATCGACATCGTTGACCGGCAGCCCGAGCAAAGTATCGCGCACCGCGCCGCCGACCCAGCGCATATCGTCTGCACCAAGCGCGGCCACCAGCGGAACAAGGTCTTCGCGCTGTGCCCAGTCTGCTGCGGGGAGCTTAGCCATCAAGCAGTTCCTGCCACGCAAGCCGGTGCGAGAGATTGGCGATGATCCCGGCCGTGATCCCCCAGATGCGATGTCCTTCCCAGATGATTTCCGTATATGGCAGCTGGTGCCCGCCAAAGTCGCCCATCTTATGAACATGGTTGCGCTGGTCCAGGACGTAGCGAAGCGGTGCCTCGAACCAGTCATCGACTTCGCGCGGGTCTGGCGTGATCGGCAAGTCTGCCGGGATGAGACCGAGCACGGGCGTCAAATTGAATCCTGTTCCGGTGACGAAAGACTGCGCGCTGCCAATGATGCGCACTTCTGCAGAGGGAATGGCAAGCTCCTCTTCGGCTTCGCGCAAAGCGGCGGTCACCACGTCCTCTCCCGGCTCTAACTTGCCTCCGGGGAAAGAGACCTGTCCCGGATGCGTGGCCATGGTTTGCGGACGGTGAGTCAGCAGCACTCCGGGCTCGGCACTATCAGTCACCGCCATTAACACCGCTGCATCGCGCAACTGGCCACCCACCCAAGCGCTGTCATCGCGAATGCCTTCGATACCGATGTGGTGGCTTGCCTCGAACAGGCGCGAGACGCGGTCGAACAGCGCGCTCATGCCGGTTCCAGCGTAAACTGAGCGCCCTGGCTCTCGACGGTGAGCGCATCATTGGCGAGGGCGATATCCGCCAGTTGCAGCCAGGTTGACCGGTCGAGCCGGGCTTCGCAGCCATTGCGCACGGTGATATATATGGCGGGGCTGTCAGCATCACCCTCGGCGCGAAGCGGGTTGTCCGGTCCGGCGATCACCAGCTCATCTGTATTGAGGCGGAAGGTGAGCGCGCCGTCTTCCGCTTTCAAATCGACAGCGATGAAGACGGCGTCCTCGACCTCAATGCTCTGCTTGTAATGCGGCGTGACCAGCCAATAGCGCCCGTCATCCTCACGCCGCAGCAGGCTTGCAAAGGCGCGCACCATTGCTGGTCGACTGATCTTGCCGTCATCGTGATACCACTCACCATTGGCAGCGATCCGCATCTTGCTGTCGCCAGCTTCGGGCGGGTCCCACGATGCGATGGGCGGCAATTTGCGCAGCGCGACTTGCTCGGCCACTTCGGCGAGCGACAATCCGGCAAGGTCAGGGGGAGCTTCGTAAGGCATATTCGCTCGCTCAATTGCCAGAGCGCGTCAGCCAATCCAAGGGCCAAGCGTTCCTTCGCTGGGGAGCACGCCGGGATTCGCCGCGCGAACCAGCAGACGATGCTTTTCAAATGGGCCGGGGAGCGACCAGCCCTGCGTCGGTGCCGCGTAGAAGCCGAAGCGTTCATAATAGGCCGGATCGCCGACCATGACCTGCGGCAGGCTCGCCTGCGGATCAATGGCGCCTGGATTCAGAGCATTGGTCATCGCTGCCATAAGTACATGGCCGAAACCTTCGCTTTGACGTTCGGGGACCACAGCGACCGGGCCGACCATCAACAGCGGATGTCTGCGGCCATCGCCGTCAGTCAATGCGACAGGCCAGACCTGTATTGTACCCGCGAGCATCTCTTCCGTATCCAGCGCGGCAAAGCTGAGCGCAGGCAACCACTCGACACCGTCGCGCACCTTGTAAGCCGTGCGGTTGTGGCGATCGGTTCCGAAAGCGCGGTCGAGCAATTGCTCTATCATCGCAGGATCGACCTGCGCGAGCGGTATTAAAGTGGCAGAAGCAACATCAGTCATGGACGCGTGCCGGTAGGGCGCGCTGCGGCCATGTGCAAATGTTTCCTTGGATACCGTGCGCGCGGGTCAGCTTGCGGGTGTCAGGCGCAACAGTCGGCCTTCCTCGCCATCCTCGATCACCCATAGCGAACCGTCCGGCGCTTCGGCGATGTCGCGCAGGCGGTTGGGAAATTCGTAGCGTGCTGCTTCATCCGCGCTGTTCGCCGCAGCGTCGGTGGTGATGCGCGAAATGGAGGTGGTGCGCAGATTGGCGACCAGCAATTGGCCTTGCCAATCGGCGAACAGCTCTCCGCCATAGAAGGTCATGCCGCCCGGAGCGATGACCGGGTTCCAGCTGATCGCGGGCTTGGCAAAGCCATCGTCCGGCGTGTGATCGGGAATGTCGTCACCATTGTAATTGTCGCCGTTCGAGCGTGTGGGCCAGCCGTAATTTGCACCGCGCGTCACGCGGTTCAGCTCGTCACCGCCAGCGGGGCCGTGTTCCAACTCCCACAGCTGACCACTGGGATCGAAAGCGAGCCCGAGCAAATTGCGTTGGCCATAGGTCCAGATCTGGTCCGCTGGTGAACCCTGATCGGCGAAGGGATTGCCCGCCGCCGGGGTGCCATCAAGGTTGAGCCTTACGATGGCGCCCAGATTGTTCGACAGATCCTGTGCGGGCGTCTGTTCCTGACGATCTCCGCTGGATACGAAAAGATATTGTCCGTCCGGCGAAAAGACGATGCGGTGCGAATAATGGCCCCGGCGCTCGCCGCCACGGCTCTGCTGCCAGATTTCCGTAAGCCCCTCGACCCGGCAAGAGCCTGCTTCCTCGCAGACCAGAGTGCCCATGCCGACGGCGGCAACGGCGGTGTCGTTTCCGGCATCCTTCGCCCAGCTGAGATAGACAGTCCCGCTGTCTGCGTAATCGGGAGCGAAGACGAAGTCGCCGAGCCCGCCTTGGCCTGCATATACGACATCCGGTAGTCCGGTGACTGTGCCAAGCCGTCCGCTGGCAGGCTCGAAGAACTTCATCGTTCCTGCCTTCTCGGTGATGAATATCGCGCCCGTGACAGGCTCAAACTCCAGCGCCCAAGGCTCGGCGAATACGCCATAACTCGCGGCAGCAAAGGGCGAGGCGTCCTGCAACTCGACAGGATCACCGGCCACCACATTGCCTGACGCGGCTGGCGAGGAGGTGGGAGCGGTATCCCCCGATTGCGCGCCGGTGCAGCTTGCGAGGGCGAGTGAGGCGGAGAATATGGCGGAGCTAAGGAGTAGGTTTCGCATGTTGTCTGGAACGCCTTTTGCTGAATTTTGTGCCCGGCAGGCACCGCAGCCACTAATCGTCGGTGTGGATGAGGCTGGCCGTGGTCCTCTTGCTGGCCCGGTTGTGGCGGCTGCGGTGCTGCTCGGCAAGCCTGTCCCCAAAGGCGTAGACGATTCCAAGAAGCTGACCGCCAAGGCGCGCGAAAGGGCAGAGCAGGCCATCCGCACCAGCTGCGCCTTTGGCATCGGCATTGTCGATGTGGAGGAGATCGACCGGCTCAACATCTTCGGCGCGACCATGCTGGCGATGAGCCTGGCGATGGAGAAACTGTGCGCAGCGACGGGCCGCGATGATTTCAGCACTCTGATCGATGGCAATCTGACGCCTCAGGGGCGCTGCGAGCACTGGCGTTGGCAGGCCGAGGCTATTGTCGGCGGGGATGGGCTTGAGCCTGCCATTGGCGCGGCCAGTATTCTTGCCAAAACTTACCGCGATCGGCTGATGGTGGAGGCTGCGCAGGACCATCCGCATTACGGGTGGGAGCGCAATAAGGGTTACGGTTCGAAAGAGCATATGGAGGCACTGCGCCTGCACGGCCCCACGCCCTTGCACAGAAGGTCATTCTCTCCGGTAGCGCAGATGGAAATGGCGCTGTAGGGCGGGCAGCCATGATTACTCTGATTGCTTCCATCATCGCCGGGCTTGTCGCCCTGTTCGTAGGCGGGGAATTGCTCGTTCGCGGCGCGGTGGCAATCGCTCACCGGCTGGGCATTTCCAATCTGGTGACAGGCGTGGTGATCGTGGGTGCAGCCACTTCCATGCCCGAAATGGTCGCCAGCGTGGATGCTGCGCTGATCGGTTCTCCCGGCATCGCATGGGGCAATGTGGTCGGGTCAAATCTTGCGAACTCGCTGCTTATCCTTGGGACCACTGCGATTGTTGCACCGATTGCGATGCACGGGGTGGGCAAGCGCGATGCGGTGGTTGGCCTGATCGCCACGCTCGCCATCTGGGCGTTGACCGTGTCCCAGCTCGCCTCGCCGTGGATCGGCGTTGCACTGCTCGCGTCACTGGTGGTCTACATCATCTGGCGCGTGAACCATCCGCCCGAAGATGCAGGCGGAGAGGAGGAGGACAATGAGCCGTCCTTGCCTATCGCCCTGCTGTTGTTCCTTGGCGGAGTTGCCGTGCTGATCGGTGGCGGACGATTGCTGGTCAGCGGGGCGGTAGAGCTGGCGACGATTGCGGGCATAAGCGAAGCGGTCATCGGGCTGACAGTCGTGGCCATCGGCACATCACTGCCCGAACTCGCTGCCACGCTGGCAGCGGCGCTGAAGGGGCGGGCCGATCTGGCGGTTGGCAATGTCGTGGGTTCCAACGTCTACAATCTGCTGCTGATTAGCGGAGCAACGATGGCGATCGCGCCCATGCCTGTGCCGTCAGAGCTGTTGAATATCGAATTCCCCATCCTTGCCGTGTCGTCCGTCGTGATCCTGCTGCTCTGCCGTTATGCGCGCCACATCGGTCGCGGGATTGGCGCGCTGCTGCTGGCGGCCTTCGCTGTGAACACAGCGTTGGCGTTTGTCTGGCTGTAAGGCGCGAAATCGCAAGGGCGAGTCCTTGCGGCCACACCCCAGCATATCGAGTCTCGAACTCTCGCGGAGACTCAACATCTTGTGTCGGACTCTTTTCGTTCTCCCTCAACTGAGCATGCGTTGCGGCATATTTGCCGCTTGACCCCGGGACTCCAAGGACTCACACCCTGTGGATAACTTGAGGGGTACCCAGTGGGCAATCTGACGAAAATTCGCGCGCCTAAGGCGCAAGCACGCGCAGCAAAGGTCGACAAGGCGGATTTGCCGCTGGGACAAATTCTGTCCGGCGACTGTGTGGCCGAAATGCGCAAACTGCCCGATGCCAGCATCGATCTGGTGTTTGCCGATCCGCCCTATAACCTCCAGCTTGGCGGTGATCTCAACCGGCCCGACGGTAGCCATGTCGATGCTGTGACCGATGACTGGGACCAGTTTGACAGCTTTGCTCTTTATGACCAGTTCACAAGGGATTGGCTGACAGAGTGCAGGCGCGTTCTCAAGCCTGATGGCGCGCTATGGGTCATCGGTAGCTATCATAACATCTACCGCGTCGGCGCGATTTTGCAGGATCTGGGCTTCTGGATTCTCAACGATGTGGTTTGGCGCAAGACCAATCCCATGCCCAACTTCCGCGGCACCCGTTTCACCAATGCGCATGAGACGCTGCTGTGGTGCTCGCAGGGCGAGAAATCGCGCTATCACTTCAACTACCGCGCCATGAAGACGCTCAATGA
>DFBR01000186.1 GCA_002367375.1 Erythrobacter sp. UBA3075
GCGATCATCGCGGTGAAGTTCACATCGCAAGTCACCTTGCCATCAACGCTGGCTTTGCCGGCAAATTTGCAGATCTTGCTGCGTTGCTGGGTGAATTCCACGTCGAGCGCGAGCAGGCAGCCCGGCTCCACCGGAGCGCGGAACTTCGCGTTCTCGATGGCCATGAAATACACCAGCTTACCGCTATCGGCGAGATCGAGCGTTTCGATGCCGAGAATGCCTGCGGCCTGCGCCAGCGCTTCAATCTGAAGGACGCCGGGCATGATTGGGCGACCGGGGAAATGCCCCTGGAAGAAACCTTCATTGAAGGTCACGCCCTTGATCGCGCTGATGCTTTCACCCTTCACCAGATCGGTGACACGGTCGACCAGCAGCATCGGGTAACGATGCGGCAGGGCCTTGAGAATACGCGGAATATCGTAAGCGTCGCTCATCGCCCTGCCCTTAATCGTGTTCTTCTTAGCGACCCGAAGTGGCCGGTGCCTGCTGCTGTGCGGCAGCTGCGGCGGCCTGCTGCTGTTGCATGGCAGCGATCATGAATATCTGCTGGATCTGTTGGTACAATTGCACCGCAGCTTCGGTCGGCTGAAATTCGGCCGACGGAATGATCTGCGCCGCCGGGAAGCGCGTGTTGAGCGCGGTGACAACCTGCGCCGTTACATTGGCGGCATCAGGCGCATAGATAATCGCATCGGGCTGCAGGACGAACTGGATGTTGTTGTCCGAAATGACCTGCTGCAAAGCTGCCTGATACTGGCCAGCGACCTGCGAAACCACGAAGACGCGCGCCAGATTGATCGGCTGTTGCAGCGTCTGAATTTCCTGATCAATCGCCTGGATCTGCTGCACGGTCGCATTGTTGGGATCCTGCGTAGGTGCCTGCTCAGCCGCGTCGAGCCCGCCATCACCATTGGTATCGAAGGTCTGGATCAGCTGTTGGCGCTGCTGCTGGCGCTGCTCAATCGTGGTAAGCTGCGCGGCATACTGCGTTTCAATCTGCTGGAAGCCGTTCTGAAGAGCCTGCGCCTGAGCGACAGCAATCGGCAGATTGGCAGTCGCCGTACCGTTGACCTGCGCCATCACAGGCGTGCTCATGACAGGTGCGGCAATGGCCGTCACAGCGAAAGCGGCGGCGAGCGCCGGCATGAGAAAGTTTTTCATCAGAATTGTGTTCCTACGTTGAACGAGAAGAGTTTTGTTTCGTCACCACGCTCTTTTAGCAGAGTGGTAGCAAGATCGATCCTGAACGGACCGAAGGGCGAGTTCCAATTGACGCCGACGCCAACAGAAACGCGCGGTGAAATCGAATCGCCGAGGAATTCTTCGACGAAGGGCGGCAATTGCGTGCCGACCGGCTGATTGTTCAAACCGTCAGGCCCGATCGGGCTGGTGACGATTTCCTGACCTATAACAGCGCCCGCTGCATCGCGCGTGAACTGCGCGAACAATTCGTTGCCCTCGCCATCACGCTGCGGAATGAACAGGCCGGTTGGCAGAGGGCTTTGCGTAAGCTGCGGTGTGCTGACATTGAAGACTGAGCCGACATCGACAAAGACCGACGGCCTTAGACCAAGCTCGCGCGCACCCGAACCGAGCGGAATTTCAATCTCTGCACGGGCGAGGTAATAGGCATTGCCGCCCAGTGCGTCGTCCTGATTGCGATCGTTATCAAAGTCGAGCAAATCGCCTTCGTCGAGCAGGCCATCGCCGTTTTCGTCGACATAAAAGCGGCGAACCACGCGTGGGCCAACACCGCGAATATCAAAGCCACGCATCTGCCCTTCGCCCAGGAAGAACCGCTCTGTCAGCAGCACGTCTTCATCGCCCCAGCCGTAGATGTAGCCACCTTCGACCGAGAGCGAGCCGATAAAGCCGCTGCCCAAATTCCAATAGCGCGCGGCATTCAGGCGGGCGCGGGCAAATTGTGTATCGCCTCCCACGCCGGCGAAATCGACCGAGAGTGATGCAGTCATCCCACTCGTCGGGCGCACGCGGCTGTTCAAAGTGTTATAAGACAGTGAAGCGCCGAGGATTGACTGCACGCGGTCGCCCAAGGCGTCGCAAAGATATCGACCTGCCAGCAACGGTTCGCACTGCGCCACGCCATCGCCATCGAAGTCAGCAAAGAACTGTCCTTCATCAATGGTAATCTGCTGATAGTTGAGCGTGTAGCGCCCCAGCAGGCTGATATATTCGGTCAGCGGAACACCGACGCGCAGTCCGATACCCGTTGTGGTCTGCTCATAAGTCGCCTGATCGCGGTCAAAATAGCCGTTGTTAAAATCCTGGCGATAAATGTCGGCGCCCACCGCAATGTCGCGGTCGAACAGCTTGGGTTCGGTGAAGCTGATATTGCCCGAGCGTGAGTAGCGCGAATAGTTCACGCCGAGCGCCACCGTCTGGCCGCGTCCGCGGAAATTGTTCTGCCGGATAGAACCGTTGAAAATGAAGCTTTCGAGACTGGAGAAACCGGCCGACAGCGTCAGCTCACCGGTTGGCTCTTCCTGCACATTGGCTTGCAGGATGATTCGGTCAGGGCTGGAGCCCGCGACCTGCTCGACTTCGAAATTCTCCTGAAAATAGCCCAGCGAGTTGATCCGCGCAGTCGTTCGGCGCACTTGCAGCGAGCTGAAAGCATCACCTTCCGCGA